>JBDLVJ010000183.1:0-3732 GCA_039804875.1 Pseudomonadota bacterium
TACATCACCTGGGCCCAGGCCAACGGCCAGGGCGCCGCGCATTTCGTGCCGGTCTCGATGCTGATCACGGCCGCGCTGTTCGCGCTCGCCTCGCTGCCGACCTTCGCGCTGCTGCGCGAGCGTGCGACACCGCAGCCCCAGGGCACCGAATCGGCCTGGAGCCGGGTGCTGGCCACGCTGCGCCAGGCCGGCCGCTATCGCGACATGCGCCGCTTCATGCTCTGCATCGTGTTCTACCAGGCCGGTATCCAGGCCGTGATCGCGCTGGCGGCGATCTATGCCGAGCAGGCGATGGGCTTTTCCACCGCCGACACCATCCAGCTGATCTTCTTGGTCAATCTCACGGCTGCCCTCGGCGCGCTGGCCTTCGGGCACTGGCAGGACCGCATCGGCCATGTGCGCGCGATCGCGCTGACGCTGCTGGGCTGGATCGTCATGGTGCTGCTGGCCTGGTCGGCGCAGGGACCGACGCCGTTCTGGATCGCGGCCAATATCGCCGGCCTGTGCCTGGGCGCCAGCCAGTCGGCCGCGCGCGCGCTGGTCGGCTATCTGGCGCCCGAGAACCGGCAGGGCGAGTTCTTCGGCCTCTGGGGGCTGGCGGTCAAGCTGTCGTCCATCCTCGGGCCGCTGACCTATGGCGCGGTGACCTGGCTCAGTGGCGGCGATCACCGGCTGGCGATCCTGGCGACCGGCAGCTATTTCGTGGTCGGGCTGGCGCTGCTGGCGGGTGTCAACGCCGAACGCGGCCGGCGCGCGGCGCAAACTGTCCCGTAGCGCTCAATGGCCGTCAGCGGCCAGGCCAGCCGCCAGCCGGCCGATCACTGGCAACGCCGCCGCCAGCCGGGCTAGGTCCGGATGGCCGTAGTTCAACCGCAGATGGTGGCTGAACCGTTGGTCGGCCGAAAACAGGTGGCCCGGGGCCACGCTGATGCCTTGCTCCAGCGCCAGTTGCTGCAGGCGCAGGGCATCGACCGCGGGCGGCAGCTCGGCCCAGAGAAAGTAGCCCCCCTCGGGCCGCGTGACCCGGGTGCCGGGCGGAAAATGCTCGGCGATCAGCCACAAGGCCAGGGCCTGCCGCGCGGCCAGCGTCTGTCGCATCTGGCGCAGATGGCGGTCGAAGCCGCCGCTTTGCAGGAAGTTCGCCAGCGCCAGCTGCGAGGGGATGGCGGTCGACAGGGTGCTCATCAGCTTGAGGCGCTGCACCTGGGGCGCGAAGCGGCCGGCCGCCACCCAGCCCACGCGGTAGCCGGGCGCCAGGCTCTTGGAAAACGAACTGCAATGCATGACCCAGCCTTGCCGGTCGTGGGCCTTGGCCGGCAGGGGACGCCGCAGGCCGAAGTAGAGTTCGCCATAGACATCGTCCTCGATCAGCGGCACCCGATGCCGCGCCAGCAGTTCCACCAGCGCGCGCCGGTTCTCCTGCGGCATCAGGCTGCCGAGCGGGTTCTGGAAGCTCGGCATGAACCAGCAGGCCTTGACCGGGTGTTGCCGCAGCACCTCGGCCAGCGAGTCCAGCTCGATGCCGTGGCGCGGATGGGTTGCCACCTCGACCGCCCGCAGGTTCAGCCGCTCCAGCGCCTGCAGGGCGGCGTAGAAGGTCGGCGACTCGACCGCGACCACGTCGCCCGGGCTCGTGACCGCCTGCAGGCACAGGTTCAGCGCCTCCATGGCGCCGTTGGTGATTACCAGTTCCCGCGCGTCGATGCCCAGGCCCTCGATGCCATAGCGCAGCGTGATCTGGCGCCGCAGCTGCTCGTCGCCGATCGTCAGGTATTCGGTCAGGCGCTCGGGCGGCAAGCGCCGCATGGCCGGCGTCAGGCCGCGCGCGAGCTTCTCCAGCGGGAACAGCAGCGGTGACGGAAAAGCGGAACCCAGCGGCGCCAGCTCGGGGTTGCGGGTCGAGCCCAGGACTTCGAACACCAGGTCGCTGATCGCGACCACGGCCGACTGCGCGGCGGGCCGCGCGGTGCCCGGCTCGGTGCTCGGCTGGGAGGCGTTGACGTAGTAGCCCGAGCGCGCGCGCGCCTGGATCAGTCCGCGTGCCTCCAGCAGGTAATAGGCCTCGAACACCGTCGAGGCGCTGATCTGACGGTTGCGCCGCGCCTGGCGCACCGAGGGCAGGCGGTCGCCCGGGCGCAGCACCTGGGTCCGGATCAGGTCGGTGATTTCTTCGGCGTAGCGCTCGTACAGCTTCATGGCTCAACTGATACGGTAATTTTTCAGGAAACTGGATCTTACCGATCAGATGCCAGACCGGCACAGTGAGGTTTTTCCCAGCCGTTCGCCTCATGTCCCAGTTTCTGCACCCACAGCCCGCCGCCGTCAAGATCCATGTCAGAGCCAGCAGCGGGCGCTTCAGCCGATGGCGTTGGGCCATGGTCTGGCTGACCCAGCTGCTGTTCTACGGCCTGCCCTGGCTGAGCTGGAACGCGCGCCAGGCGGTGCTGTTCGACCTCGATGCGCGCCGCTTCTACCTGTTCAAGCTGGCGCTGTATCCGCAGGACTTCATCTACCTGGCGATCCTGCTGGTGATGTGCGCCCTCGGACTGTTCTTCGTGACGGCGGTGGCCGGGCGGGTCTGGTGCGGCTTTTCCTGCCCGCAAACGGTCTACACCGCGATCTATCTCTGGGTCGAGCGGCTGTTCGAGGGCGATCGCAGCGCCCGCATGCGGCTCGATGCCGCGCCCTGGACCGCTGCCAAGCTGGCGCGCAAGGCCGGCAAGCAGGCGACCTGGATCGCGATCGGCCTCTGGACCGGCTTCACCTTCGTCGGTTACTTCACGCCGATCCAGACCCTGGGCGGCCTTGTGCTCAGCCTGGATACAGGGCCCTGGGAAACCTTCTGGATCGGCTTCTACGGCCTGGCCACCTACGCCAACGCCGGCTACCTGCGCGAACAGGTCTGCAAGCACATGTGCCCCTACGGCCGTTTCCAGGGCGTGATGTTCGACCGCGACACCCTGATCATCGGCTACGACGCGGCCCGGGGCGAGCCCCGTGGCTCGCGCCCGCGCGGTGCAGATTCCCGGCCGCTCGGCCTCGGGGACTGTATCAACTGCACGCTGTGCGTCCAGGTCTGCCCGACCGGCATCGACATCCGCGACGGCTTGCAGAGCGACTGCATCGGTTGCGCCGCCTGCATCGACGCCTGCGACGAGGTGATGGACAAGATCGACCGCCCGCGCGGGCTGATCCGCTACTCGTCACAGACCGGCCTGGAACAGGGCTGGGGCCGGGACCGGGTCCTGCGGCGGGCGCTGCGGCCCCGGGTGCTGGTCTATGGCGCCTTGCTGCTGGCCATCGGCGCGGCCTTCGTGATCGGCCTGCTCCAGCGCAGCCCTTTCCGCGTCGATGTGATGCGGGATCGGGGCGTGCTGGCGCGGATGGTCGAGCAAGGCGCGATCGAGAACGTCTATCGCCTGCAGATCATGAACAGCCAGGAAAGCGCGCGACGCTACCGGATCGGCGTCACCGGGCCGCAAGGGTTGACGCTGGTCGCCGCGCCCGGCATCGAGCTGGCACCGATGGCGGAGCGCACCGTCACCGCGACCGTGCGCCTGGACGGGCGGCAGGTCGCGCCGCTGGCGGGCCAGACCCTGACTATCCAGTTCGCGGTCGAGCAGCTTGATGGCGACCAGGCCGGCCGCCAGGTGGTCGAGAAGAGCAGCTTCCTGGTGCCAAGATGAGCCCGATCGTGCCGGCCTGGGATCGACCGTGCTTCAGCGCGGGCGC
>JBDLVJ010000184.1:0-8511 GCA_039804875.1 Pseudomonadota bacterium
CATGGTGGTGGTGAAGGCCGTACCGGTACCGGTATGCCGCCGGTCGATCCGTGGGGCAACCTGACCAAGGGTTACCGTACCCGCAACAACCGCCGCACGCAGAACATGATTGTTTCGCGTCGCAAGAAGTAAGGGGTTACGTAAATGACTCGTTCGCTCAAAAAAGGTCCCTTCGTAGACCACCACCTGCTGGCCAAGGTCGAGAAGGCTGTGGCCACCAAGGACAAGAAGCCGGTCAAGACCTGGTCGCGTCGTTCCATGATCCTGCCCGACTTCATCGGCCTGACCATTGCCGTGCACAACGGCAAGCAGCACGTGCCCGTCTATGTGACCGACCAGATGGTTGGCCACAAGCTCGGCGAGTTCTCGCTGACGCGCACGTTCAAGGGTCACCCCGGCGACAAGAAAGCCAAGAAGTAAGGACACACCATGGAAACCTCCGCTATCGTTCGCGGCGTTCGCCTGTCGGTCGACAAGGGTCGCCTGGTGGCTGACCTGATCCGCGGCAAGAAGGTGGATCAGGCCCTGAACATCCTGACGTTCACGCAGAAAAAAGCTGCTGGCATCGTCAAGAAGGCTCTGCTCTCCGCCATCGCCAACGCCGAACACAATGACGGTGCCGACATCGACGAACTGAAGGTCAAGACCATCTACGTCGAGCAAGGCACCACGCTCAAGCGCTTCTCGGCCCGCGCAAAGGGTCGTGGCAACCGCATCAGCAAACCCACCTGTCACATCTACGTGACGGTTGGTAACTGAGCCTGAAGGAAGACTATGGGACAGAAAATCCATCCTACCGGCTTCCGCCTGGCGGTTAGCCGTAACTGGACCAGCCGTTGGTACGCCAGCAACCGTGATTTCGCCGGCATGCTGGCCGAAGACATCAAGGTTCGCGAGTACCTGAAGGCCAAGCTGAAGAACGCTTCGGTGTCGCGCGTCATCATCGAGCGTCCCGCCAAGAACGCCCGCATCACCATCTTCTCGGCACGTCCGGGCGTGGTGATCGGCAAGAAGGGCGAAGACATCGAGAAGCTGAAGAAGGAACTGGCCGCCCAGCTGGGCGTTCCGGTCGCCGTCAACATCGAAGAAGTGCGCAAGCCCGAAGTTGATGCCAAGCTGATCGCCGACTCGATCACCCAGCAGCTCGAAAAGCGCATCATGTTCCGTCGCGCCATGAAGCGCGCGATGCAGAACGCCATGCGCCTGGGCGCCCAGGGCATCAAGATCATGTCCTCGGGCCGTCTGAACGGTGCCGAAATCGCCCGCGTCGAATGGTATCGCGAAGGTCGTGTGCCGCTGCACACCCTGCGCGCCGACATCGACTACGGCACGTCTGAAGCTCTGACCACCTACGGCATCATCGGTGTCAAGGTCTGGGTCTACAAGGGCGACAACCTGGGTCGCTCCGATGCCCCGTCGCTGGACAGCACCCCGCGTCCTGATGACGAGCGTCGTCCGCGCGGTCCGCGCCGTGACGGTGCCCGCAACGACCGTCCGGGTCGTGGCGGCCCGCGTCGTGGTGGCAGCAATGCCGCCCCGGCCGACGGCAGCGACAAGCCCCAGGCCTAAGGAGAATTGAACCATGTTGCAACCTGCTCGCCGTAAATACCGTAAAGAGCAAAAAGGCCGCAACACGGGCGTTGCCACCACCGGCAACACCGTGGCCTTTGGCGATTTCGGCCTGAAGTCCACCGACCGTGGCCGTCTGACGGCTCGACAGATCGAAGCCGCACGTCGTGCGATCTCCCGTCACGTCAAGCGTGGCGGCCGCATCTGGATCCGCGTGTTCCCCGACAAGCCGATCTCGAAGAAGCCTGCCGAAGTCCGTATGGGTAACGGTAAGGGTGGCGTGGAATACTACGTCGCCGAGATCCAGCCTGGCAAGGTGCTGTACGAGATCCTTGGCGTTCCCGAGCAACTGGCTCGCGAAGCGTTCACGCTCGCCGCAGCCAAGCTGCCGCTGCGCACGACCTTCGTGACCCGCCTGCTGGGCCAGTAATTCAGGAGAACAAGAAATGAAAACTGCTGAACTGCGCCAAAAAGATGTTGTGGCTCTGGAAGCCGAAGTGAAGTCGCTGCAAAAGGCGCACTTCAACCTGCGCATGCAGAAAGCCACGCAACAACTGTCCAACCTCGCCACGCTGCGCAGCACCCGTCGTGCCATCGCTCGTGCGAAGACCATCCTTGCTGAAAAGCAAGCCGCCAAGTAAGGAGTGACCATGACGGAAGCCAAAACCTCCCTCAAGCGCACCTTGATCGGCAAGGTCGTTAGCGACAAGCGTGCCAAGACCGTGACCGTGCTGATCGAACGTGCCGTCAAGCACGAGCTGTACGGCAAGATCGTGACCAAGTCGAGCAAGTACCACGCGCACGACGAAAACGGTGAATTCAAGCTCGGCGACATCGTCGAGATCTCGGAAAGCCGTCCGCTGTCCAAGACCAAGAACTGGGTCGTGACCCGCCTGGTCCAAAAGGCTGCCCTGGTGTAAGCCTTATTCGCTGCCCGCGGGCACGAATCGAAAAAACGACCGAGAATGCACTCGGTCGTTTTTTTTCGTCCCTGCGCGCCGTCTGCCGGTCGCGCCGGGTTCATCACCCGGGGCCCAGAGGCCCTATCGCAAGGAAGTTCCCATGATCCAAGTCGGCGACAAGCTGCCCGCCACCACCCTGATGGAGTTCATCGCGGTCGAAACCGAGGGTTGTAGCCTGGGCCCGAACCCGGTCGACGTGCTGCAGGCCAGTGCCGGCAAGACCATCGCCTTGTTCGCGGTTCCCGGTGCCTTCACGCCGACCTGCTCGGCCCAGCATGTGCCGGGTTATGTCGAGCAAGCCGAGGCGTTCAAGGCCGCCGGCGTCGACGAGATCTGGTGTGTCAGCGTCAACGACGCCTTCGTGATGGGTGCCTGGGCCAATGACCAACAGACGGTGGGCAAGGTCCGCATGCTGGCCGACGGCGATGCGGTGTTCACGCGCGCCACCGGCCTGACGCTGGACCTGACCGGCAAGGGCCTGGGCCTGCGCAGCAACCGCTACTCGATGCTGGTCAAGGACGGCGTGGTGACGGCGCTCAACGTCGAGAACTCGGGCAAGCTCGAGGTCAGCGACGCCGCCACGCTGCTGGCCCAGGCCAAGGCCGCCTGAAGCCTCAGAGCTCGACCCTGAGGTAGTGCGCGCCCGGCAGCGGGTTGTGGTAGTAGGGCGCGACCTCGACGAAGCCGCAATCCTGGTACAGCTCGCGCGCGGCCTCCATGTCGCTCAGGGTGTCGAGCAGCATGCTGTCAAAGCCGGCCTGCTGTGCCAGCAGCAGGGTCTGCTCGACCAGCTGGCGTCCCAGCCTGAGTCCCCGCAAGCCAGGTCGCACGTAGAGCCGCTTCATTTCGCAGGCGTTCGTGTAGTCGCTGGAAAGCAGGGGCCGCAAGGCGCAGCAGCCGGCGGGCTGGCCGTTGACCAGCGCCAGCAGCAAGGCGCCATAAGGAGCCTGGTACTCGCCGGGCAGCTGGTACA
Organism: Pseudomonadota bacterium; assembly: GCA_039804875.1. Lineage (GTDB taxonomy): Bacteria > Pseudomonadota > Gammaproteobacteria > Burkholderiales > Burkholderiaceae_C > Malikia. The sequence goes on from JBDLVJ010000184.1 coordinate 3,505, forward strand.
GCTCCCGCTCGAAATCCTGGAAGCCCAGGTCCACATCGAGGCTGAGCTGGTATTCGCGAAACAGCTCGCGCACCAGCCCGACCTCGGCCGCGCTGCTGACGACCAGGATCTGGCCTTGCATCTGCTTCATCAGCCCTGTCCCAGCAGCTGTTCGATCAGCTGATGCAGGACGGCAAAGTCAGGCTGACCGACATAGCGCTTGACGATCTGCCCCTGCTGGTCGACCAGGAAGGTGGTGGGGGTCAGCTTCACGTCGCCCCATTGCCGGGCCAGTTCGCCGCTGCGGTCGAGGGCGACCTTGAACGGCAGCTGGCGGCTGCTGCTGAAATTCAGCACCCAGTCCACCGGGTCATAGCTCATCGCGACCGCGACGGTCTCGAAGCCGCGCGCCTGGTACTTCTGGAAGGTGTGGACCAGCTCGGGCATTTCCGCCACGCAGGTGGTGCAGGTCGTGGCCCAGAAATTGACCAGCGTCACCTTGCCCTTGAGCGCGCGGCTCTCGAGCGTGCTGCCGTCGAGCAGCAGGAAGCGGGATTCTGGCGCGGCTTCGCGGCTGGTGCAGCCGGCTAGGCCGCCCAGTCCCAGGGTGGCGCAGGCCAGAGCGGTCAGGGCCAGGGTGCGGCGACGGGTTGAGACAAGGTTCATATGCGGACAAGGATAGGGCGTTCTGTCCGGATTATCGATCCGCCCCGATAATCTGGCGCCATGAACGGCATATTGATCATCGCCCACGCGCCGCTGGCCAGCGCCCTGCGCCAGTGCGCCCTGCATGTGTTTCCGGACGCGGGCAGCGCCCTGGTCGCGCTCGACGTCCAGGCCCAGACCTCACCCGAGGAGACGCTGGAGCAGGCCAGGAAGCTGCTGCTGCAGCTCGGCATGCCGCAGACCCTGGTCCTGGCCGACCTGTTCGGCGCCACGCCGAGCAATGTGGCGGCCAAGCTGGTCGATGGCGTGCACAGCCGCCTGTTGACGGGAGTCAACCTGCCGATGCTGATGCGCGCGATCTCCTATCGGCATGAATCGCTCGAATCGCTGGCGAGCCGGGCTATGATGGGAGCCACACAGGGCGTCGTGTCCGTCGCGGCGACGGCGCCGCAAAACCAGTCACGCAGGACCTCTCATGATCAAGACCAGCACGACCATCAGCAATAAGCTGGGGCTGCACGCCAGGGCATCGGCCAAGCTGACCAAGCTCGCCGGCAGCTTTCCCTGCGAGGTCTGGCTCAGTCGCGGCGAACGCCGCATCAACGCCAAAAGCATCATGGGGGTCATGATGCTGGCCGCCGGTCTTGGCACCGAAATCGAACTCGAGACCGATGGCGCCCAGGAGAGCGAGGCGATGGAGGCCCTGTTGGCCCTGATCCATGACAAGTTCGGAGAAGGCGAGTGACGTTTTCGGTTCATGGCCAGGCGGTCTCGCGTGGCATCGCGATCGGCCGCGCCGTGCTGGTTGCCTCCAGCCGGCTCGATGTTGCGCATTACTTCATTGCTGCCGAACAGGTCGATGGCGAGCTGCAGCGCCTGCGCGGCGCGCGTGATCTGGTGATCGACGAGCTGCAGCGCATGCAGCTGACCTTGCAGAAGACCGATGCCCGCGAGGCCCAGCAGGAGCTCAATGCGCTGCTCGAGGTGCATCTGATGCTGCTGGCCGACAAGCAGCTGCACGAAGGCGTCGCCTACTGGGTGCAGGAGCGGCACTACAACGCCGAATGGGCGCTGACCTCCCACCTCGAGCAGATCGCCAAGCAGTTCGACGAGATGGAGGACCCCTATCTGCGCGAACGCAAGTCCGACCTCGAGCAGTTGACCGAGCGTCTGTTGCGCCAGCTGCGTGGCGTCGCCTCGCCGGTCGCCAGCCAGGCCCCCGCCGCTTCCAGTCAGGATTCGCCGCTGGTGCTGATCGCGCATGACCTGTCACCGGCCGACATGCTGCAGTTCAAGCAGAGCGTCTTTGCCGGCTTCGTCACCGATGTCGGCGGCAAGACCTCGCACACCGCGATCGTCGCGCGCAGCATGGACATTCCGGCCGTGGTCGGCGTGCGCACCGCGAGCCATCTGGTGCAGCAGGACGACTGGGTCATCATCGATGGCGATGCCGGCCTGATCATCGTCAATCCCTCGCCAGCGGTGCAGGCAGAATACGAGTTCCGCCAGCGCGAGATTCAGTTGCAGCGCGGGCGCCTGTCCCACATCAAGAACACGCCCGCGGTGACGCTGGACGGCGAGCGCATCGAGCTGCTGGCCAATATCGAGCAGCCGGCCGATACCGTGCCGGCGCTGTCGGTCAGCGCGGTCGGCGTCGGCCTGTTCCGGACCGAATTCCTCTTCATGGGCCGGGAGGGCAAGCTGCCCGACGAGGCCGAGCAGTACCAGGCCTACCGGGCCGCCGTCGAGGGCATGCACGGCCTGCCGGTCACGATCCGCACGGTCGATGTCGGCGCCGACAAGCCACTGGACCGCAGCACGCGCGACGATCACCTGAATCCGGCCCTGGGCCTGCGCGCGATCCGCTGGAGCCTGGCCGAGCCGGCGATGTTCCTGACCCAGCTGCGCGCCATCCTGCGCGCGGCCGCCCACGGCAAGGTCAACCTGCTGCTGCCCCTGGTGGCCCACCGGCACGAGATCCTGCAGGTCAAGGACATGCTGGCCAAGGCGCGCCAGCAGCTTGATCTGCGTGGCGAGGTCTACGGTCCCGTGCGCCTGGGCGCCATGATCGAAGTCCCGGCCGCCGCGCTGACGGTGCCGATGTTCCTGCGCCATTTCGACTTCCTGTCGATCGGAACCAACGACCTGATCCAGTACACGCTGGCGATCGACCGCGTCGACGAGAGCGTCTCCCACCTCTACAACCCGCTGCATCCGGCCGTGCTGCAGCTGGTGGCCGGTACCATCGCCGAATGTCGCGCGCAGGGCAAGTCGGTCAGCGTCTGTGGCGAAATGGCGGGCGATCCGGCCATGACCCGGCTGCTGCTGGGTCTGGGTCTGCGCAGCTTCTCCATGCACCCGTCCCAGATCCTGGCGGTGAAGCAGCAGATCCTGCGCGCCGACACCCGGAAATTGCGTGGCTGGGCCCAGGAAGTCGTCGGCAGTGAAGATCCGGTTGCTCACATGACCGGCTGATTGGTAAGATCTTGTTACACTGAATCCGCCAATCCTGGTTTTTTGCCGGGAGCGTTGCCCGGTTGCCCATTCGCAGGCAGTCCGGTTCAAGCCGTTTGAGGGAATTCATGCCAACAGTCAGTCAGCCGCCGCTGGGGGAGCGGTGCGCTTCGGTCGCCGAGAGCGACGATCTCCTATCCTGTCTGCTCATTCTAGCCCGTAGTCATGGCGCAGCCACCACGCGCGATGGTGCCCTGGCCGGCCTGCCGCTTGAGCAGGGCCGCCTGACTCCAGCGCTGTTCGAGCGCGCCGCGCGCCGCGCCGGCCTGGCGAGCCGGGTGGCGCGCCAGCCGCTGGCGGCGCTCAAGCAAGAGTTGTTTCCCATCGTGCTGTTGTTGCAGGACAGCAAGGCCTGTCTGCTGGTCGGCCGCTCGGCCGATGGCCAGACCCTGGAACTGGTCTATCCCGAGCTGAGTGACACGCCGGTTCCGCTGCCCCTGGCACAGATCGAGCCGCAATACACGGGCCGCGCGATCTACGCGCGACCGCGTCTGCGCTTCGATGCCCGCAGCCCCGAGGTTCGCGCGCCCCGGGACGGACACTGGTTCTGGGGCGTGATCGCCGAGAACCGCGCGCTCTACCGCGACGTGCTGCTGGCGGCCTTCCTGACCAATCTGTTCGCGCTTGCCATGCCAATGTTCACGATGAACGTGTACGACCGCGTGGTGCCCAACCAGGCCTTCGATACCCTGGCGGCGCTGTCGGTCGGCCTGCTGCTGGTGCTGGTTGGTGACCTCGTGCTGCGCCTGTTGCGCGGCTATTTCGTCGACCTCGCGAGCAGCCGGGCCGATGTCAAGCTGTCGGCCCATATCATGGAGCGGGTGCTCGGCATGCGCATGGAGCAGCGTCCGGTCTCTGCCGGCTCCTTCGCCTCCAACCTGCGCGCGTTCGAGTCGGTGCGCGACTTCATCGGTTCGGCCACGGTGGTGGCCTTCATCGATCTGCCGTTCGCCTTCATCTTCCTGGTCGTGATGGGCTGGATCGCCTGGCCGATGCTGATTCCGCTGCTGCTGGGAGCGCTGGTCCTGCTGCTGTACGCCCTGGTGGTCCAGGGCCGCATGCATGCGCTCGCCGAGACCACCTACCGCGCCAGCGCGCAGCGCAATGCGACCCTGATCGAGGGACTGGTCGGTTTCGAGACCCTCAAGGCCATGGGCGCCGAGGCATCGATCCAGCGCAAATGGGAGCACAGCGCGGCGCTGCTGGCCCGTGTCGGCGCCCAGCTGCGCCTGCTGTCGTCGAGCGCCAGCAACGGCGCGGCCTTCGTGCAGCAAGCCGTCAACCTCGTGATCGTGATCCTGGGCGTCTGGCTGATCAGCGAGCGCATGCTGACCATGGGCGGGCTGATTGCCTGTTCGATGCTGGCGTCGCGCGCCCTGACCCCGATCTCTCAGGTCGCGGCGCTGCTGGTGCAATACCATACCGCCGCCACCGCGCTGACCTCGCTCGACGAAATGATGAAGCGCGAGGTCGAGCGCCCGGATGATGCCAATTTCATCGCGCGCGGCAGCCTTCAGGGCTCGATCGAATTTCGCGATGTCAGCTTCACCTATCCCGGTCAGTCGACGCCAGCTCTGAGCCATGTCAGCTTCAAGATCCAGCCCGGCGAAAAGGTCGGCATCCTGGGTCGCATCGGCTCGGGCAAGACCACGCTCGAGAAGCTGGTGCTCGGCCTGTACCAGCCGACTGGCGGTGCGGTCCTGATCGACGGCATCGACCAGCGTCAGCTGGACCCGGCCGAGCTGCGGCGCCATATCGGCTATGTCCAGCAGGATGTGATGTTGTTCTACGGCTCGTTGCGCGAGAACATCACGCTGGCGCATCCGCTGGTCGACGATGCCGACGTGC
>JBDLVJ010000185.1:0-3349 GCA_039804875.1 Pseudomonadota bacterium
CCAGGATGATGCGGTCGCCCTCGCGCTGGGCCTCGAAGCGCAAGCGGCGCACGGTCGATCTGGCCATGGCGTCGAGGGCGTTGCCGATCAGGTTGACCAGAACCTGCTGCAGCCGGTTCGAGTCGCAGCACGCGATCCACTGACCGGGCTCGAAGCCGAGCTCGACGCCGACCTGCTGTTTGCCCAGGCGCGGATTGAACAGGAACAGCGCGGACTCGACCGCGCGGGCCAGGTCCACGGCCGAGGACACCGCCGGCGCCTTGCGCGCGAAGGTCTTGAGCGGGTTGATGATGTTGCCCATCTGGCCGGTCAGCTGTCCGACCACGGCCAGGTTGGACTCGGCCGTGGCCTGGTCGCCGCGGCGCATGAATTCCGCCGCGTTCTCCGACAGCGTGCGGATCGCGCTCAGGGGCTGCGACAGCTCGTGCGTGATGCCGGCGGCCATCTGCCCGACCACGGCCAGCTTGGCCGCCTGCACCAGTTCGTCCTGGGCCGCGCGCAGGGTCTGTTCGGCGCGCTGGCGTTCGGAGACCTCGCGCTGCAGGCTCGTGACCGCGCGGCTCAGGTCGGCGGTGCGCTCCTTGACCTTGCGCTCGAGCTGCTGGTGCGAGCGTTCCATCAGCATGCGCGCCTGTTCGCGGCTGCGCGTCAGGCGACGGCGCTGGCTCAGGTACAGCCCGCCGAGCAGCATGCAGCCGAGCGCCGCCACGGCCAGGGCGGCATGGCTGGTGGCCTGCGAGGCCACCGGGCGCAGATCGGTGAAGACGATGATGCGCCATGTCGTCTCGGGCAGATTGCGCGACAGCGCGAGATAGGGCCCGATGCCGGAGAACTTGCGCACATCGTTGCGCAGGCTCTGGGGCAGGCGCACCACGGCCCCCTCGTCCGAGCCGTCCGTCACGATGTTGAGGCTGTGCCGGCCCACGGCCTGGCCGGCGAACTGGCGCGGATCGAGGTCGCTCAGCGCCTCGCCGGGCAGGGGCTGCAGGCTGGCGTAGCGCCACTCGGGTGGCGAGGCGAGCAGCACGATGCCGTTGTTGTCCACGATGACCGCCGGGCCCTCCTGCGTCAGCCAGCGCCGCTCCAGCTCGCGTATGCTGGTCTTGACCACCGCCACGCCGATGACCCGCCAGTCCTGCGCCTCGTCCCGGATCGGCTGCGCGAAGTAGTAGCCCGCTTCGTGGCGGATGTGATCGATCGCGTAGTGGCGCGCTGGCGAGCCCGAGGCCGCGCTGCGGAAGAAGGGCATGTAGGACAGATCGGCGCCGAGCAGGTTGTCCGACAGGATCCAGTCGCTGGAGGCGACCACCCGGCCCTGCACGTTCAGCACGAAGATGGCCGGCCCGCCGAGGTGGTCGTTGAGCCGCTGTAGGAACTGGTTGGCGCCCTGTCTCAGCCGCGCCTGATCGGAGGGCCGGGCGCGCAGCAGGTCGATGGTCTCGTGGTGGAGCTGGATGGCCGCGGGAATCGCGGCATGGCGGCTCACCATGCCGTCGATGGCGGCCGCCCGCACGGTGAGCTGGTGCAGGGCCACCTGCCGCATGCGCTCGATGCCGAGCCGCTCGGAATGCTGGAACGCGAGCCAGCCGGTCGCGGCCAGGCCGACCACCGCCAGCATCAGCCACAGCAGGGGCAGCAGCTTGAGCGGTGGAGGGGGCGTGTAGGGAGGTTCGGCGGGCATGGACGGTGGCGGGCAACGGGGGCATCTTACGGCCACCGGGCGGAGCGGGGGTTTTCTGCGCCCCGCCGCCGTCCGCCGGATCGCCCGGGGGGCTGTGGCACGGGGGTCAGTGCTGCAGGATCTTGGCCAGGAACTGGCGCGCGCGCTCCGAGCGCGGATTGCCGAAGAAGGCGTCCTTGCCGTCATCCTCGACGATGCTGCCCTGGTCCATGAAGATCACCCGATCGGCGACGCGCTTGGCGAAGCCCATTTCGTGCGTCACGCACATCATGGTCATGCCTTCCTGGGCCAGCTCGGTCATCACGTCGAGCACCTCGTTGATCATCTCGGGGTCGAGCGCCGAGGTCGGCTCGTCGAACAGCATGCAGATCGGGTCCATCGCCAGCGCGCGCGCGATCGCCACCCGCTGCTGCTGGCCGCCCGAGAGCTGGCCGGGGAACTTGTGCGCGTGCGCCTTGAGTCCGACCCGGTCGAGCAGCTTGAGGCCCTTGTCGAGCGCCTCGTCCTTGCCGCGGCCCAGCACCTTGATCTGGGCGATGGCCAGGTTGTCGGTGATGCTCATGTGCGGGAACAGCTCGAAATGCTGGAACACCATGCCGACGCGCGCGCGCAGCTTGGACAGCTGGGTCCTGGCAGCGCCGACCGAGGTGCCATCGACGCTGATCTCGCCGGACTGGAAGGGTTCGAGTCCGTTGACGCACTTGATCAGCGTCGATTTGCCCGAGCCCGAAGGGCCGCAGACCACGACGACCTCGCCTTTCTTGACCGTGGTGCTGCAGTCCTTGAGCACCTGGAAACTGCCGTAATGCTTGCCGACGTGGGAAATCTGGATCATGAAAATCTCCTGGGGTGCGGCGCTCAGGCCGGACGGTATTTTTTCTGCAGTTGCTTGACCAGGGTCGAGGCCGCGAAGCAGATCACGAAATAGACCAGGCCGGCGAACAGCAGCAGCTCGATCAGGCGGCCGTCGCGGTCCCCGACCTTGTAGGCGGCGCCGAAGAAGTCGGCCAGCGCCGAGACATAGACCAGCGAGGTGTCCTGGAACAGGATCACGGCCTGGGTCAGCAGCAGCGGCACCATGTTGCGGAAGGCCTGCGGCAGGATGACCAGCTGCATCGCCTGGCGATAGTTCATGCCGAGCGCGTAACAGGCGCTCAGCTGTCCCTTGGGCACGCTCTGGATGCCGGCGCGGATGATCTCCGAGTAGTAGGCCGACTCGAACAGGGCGAAGCCGGCCATGGCCGAGGCCAGGCGCAGGTCGGTGCCCGTCGACAGGCCGAACAGCTGCTGGATGAAGCTCGGCATGATCAGGAAGAACCAGAGCAGCACCATCACCAGCGGGATGGCGCGGAACAGGTTGACATAGCCGGCGGCGAACAGCGAGAGCGAGCGCACCGGCGACAGCCGCATCATGGCCAGCAGCGTGCCCCAGACGATGCCGAACAGCATCGCGATCAGGGTGATCTGCAGCGAGACCCGCATGCCGTCCCAGAGAAAGGGCAGGGCGCCGGGGATGGAAGACCAATCGAATTCGTACATGTCACTTGCCTCCGAGGTAGCCGGGTACGCGGATACGGGTTTCGACCTTCTTCATCGCGCTCATCACCACCACGTTCAGCAGCAGATAGGCCACCGTCACGGCGATGAAGGATTCGTAGGGCTGCGCCG
>JBDLVJ010000186.1:0-7078 GCA_039804875.1 Pseudomonadota bacterium
TGTCCAGCACGCGCAGGCCGCATTTGCCGGCCAGTACCTCGAAGTCTGCATAGGTGCCGACGCGGATATTGGGCGTGTCATACCACTGGTAGGGCAGTCGGCGCGTGACCGGCATGCGGCCGCACAGCACGCTGAGCCGGTTGGGCCAGTGCGCGAAGTTCGGGAAGGCGACGATGCCGCGCTTGCCCACGCGAACGGTCTCGCGCAGCATGGTCTCGGCATTGCGCAGATGCTGCAGCGTGTCGATCTGCAGCACGACGTCGAAGCTGTCGTCGCCGAACATGCTCAGGCCCTCGTCGAGGTTGAACTGCAGCACATTGACACCGCGCTGCAGGCAGGCCTGCACCTTGGCGTCATCGATCTCAACGCCGTAGCCGCTGCAGCCGCGCCGGGTCTGCAGATAGTCCAGCAGCGCGCCGTCGCCGCAGCCGAGGTCGAGCACGCGCGCGCCCTGCGGCACCAGGCGGGCGATGGCTTCCAGGATCAGGGGGTCGCTCATGCGCGGGCTCCGGCAAGGTCGGTGGCGATGGTTCGCTCGAAATAGGCCCGCACCGCCGTCAGATAGCGGGGATCGTCGAGCAGGAAGGCGTCATGGCCATGCGGCGCGTCGATCTCGGCGTAGCTGACATCGCGCCGGTTCTCGAGCAGGGCCTTGACCAGCTCGCGGCTGCGCGCGGGCGAGAAGCGCCAGTCGGTCGTGAAGCTGATCAGCAGGAACTTGGCGCTGGCCCTGGCCAGGGCCTGGCTCAGGGAGCCGCCGTAGCGGCGCGCCGGGTCGAAGTAGTCGAGCGCGCGCGTGATCAGCAGATAGGTGTTGGCGTCGAAATACTCGCTGAACTTGTCGCCCTGGTAGCGCAGGTAGCTCTCGATCTGGAACTCGACCGCCTGGGTGCTGTACTGGTAGGCCAGGCGCTCGATGGCCTCCGGATCGTCCGTGCGCGCGGCACCGACCAGCGGCTTGAGCGCGCGGCCGAACTTCTCGTTCATGACATCGTCGCTCAGGTAGGTGATGTGGCCGATCATGCGCGCGATGCGCAGGCCACGCCGGGGCAGGGTGCCGGCGCGCAGGTAATGGCCGTCGTGGAAGTCGGGGTCGGTGATGATGGCGCGCCGCGCCACCTCGTTGAAGGCGATGTTCTCGGCGTTGAGGTTGGGCGCGCTGGCGATCACGACCGCATGGCGCACCCGCTGCGGGTATTGCAGTGTCCAGCTCAGGGTCTGCATGCCGCCCAGGCTGCCGCCCATGACGGCGGCGAGTTGCTCGATGCCGAGCGCTTCGATCAGGCGTGCCTGGGCATCGACCCAGTCCTCCACCGTCACCACGGGAAAGTCCGCGCCCCAGGGCTGGCCAGTGGCCGGGTTGAGATGGGTCGGGCCGGTCGAGCCGAAGCAGGAGCCCAGGTTGTTGACGCCGATGACGAAGAAACGGTCCGTGTCGACCGCCTTGCCGGGCCCGATCATGTTGTCCCACCAGCCTTCGCTCCGGGGAATGGCTTGGCCGTTGGCGTCGGCCTTCAGCCCCGCCACATGGTGCGAGGCGTTGAGCGCATGGCAGATCAGCACCGCGTTGGAGCGCTCGGCGTTGAGCTGGCCGTAGGTTTCGTAGACCAGCTCGTAGCTGGGCAGTACCGCGCCGCTCTGCAGGGTGAGCGGCTGGTTGAATCGCATCGTTTGTGGCGTGACGATCACTGGTTTGACCCCAGGGACTCGTGGGTCCCGAAACAAAAACCCGGCGCCGCGAACCGTCGGATGAGCAGAGACGGGCACGAAACCGGGGTCTCCTCTTTAGCGGCATTTCTATCGCGCCCGCAATCCGGAAAGCAAATCGGCGCTGCGCCATAGTATAAGTTGATCATCCGCGCTACTCGCGGCAGGGGGAGTCGCGCATGTCCGAGATTTTTGGCTTCGACGCCTATGCACCGCGTGAAATCGCGCAGCGGGTCGAGACCGTGGGGGTGGCCAAGGCACGGTTGCCCCTGCTGCCGCTGGCCCTGCTCGGCGTGCTCGCGGGGGCCTTCATCGGCCTGGGCGCGCTGGGCTTCGTCGTCGTCAAGTCCGATGCCACCCTGGGTTATGCCGCCGGTCAGTGGCTGGGCGGGCTGGTGTTTTCGCTCGGACTGCTGCTGGTCGTGGTGGCGGGCGCCGAGCTGTTCACCGGCAACAACCTGCTCGCGATGGCCTGGGCGGACGGCAAGATCAGCGCGCGAGAGGTGCTGCGCAACTGGGGCGTGGTCTGCCTGGCCAACCTGGTCGGTGCTGTCGGCCTGGCGCTGTTGGTCTTCCTGAGCGGTCACGCCCAGCTCAACGGCGGGGCGATCGCCCGGACGGTGTTCAAGCTCGCGCTCGCCAAGCAGGACCTGCCCTGGCAGGAAGCCCTGTTTCGCGGCTTGCTCTGCAACCTGCTGGTCTGCATGGCGGTCTGGATGGCCATGGCCGGGCGCAGCGTGGTCGACAAGGCGGTCGCGATCGTGTTTCCGGTCAGTGCCTTCGTGGCCGCCGGCTTCGAGCACAGCATCGCCAACATGTATCTGATGCCGCTGGCCTGGCTGCTGCAGCAGTCCGGCGCGGTGCCGTCGGCGCCCGCCATCACCGGGGCCGGCATGCTCGGCAACTGGCTGCCGGTGATCGCCGGCAATCTGCTGGGCGGCAGCGTGCTGGTCGCCTTGACCTATCACATGATCTATCGCCGCAGTCCCGCGTCGCCATGAATCCGGGATTTGTTGCGTCGTCACAACGAAAAAGCCGCTCGTCAAGGGTGAAACCGCCACAACCCGCACCAGATCGGGACTCCTGATCCGAGCACAGAAAAAAACCCCCCGTTTTTTTGAGCCACAGCGCATAATGGGGTACGCCTGTAAATGCAGGCGTAATTGGTGATAGGTCAGTTTCGTGCGCCACAGCGGCCAAGACATGCGGTTTCGTCGTGCTACCGGGGCTCCATCGCTACTTGTTTCGTGTTTTTTTTCGGGAGTCCCTTGATGGGCAACAAACTGTACGTCGGCAACCTGCCTTACACGGTGCGCGACAACGATCTGCAACAGGCTTTCGGCGAATTTGGTCTGGTGACCAGCGCCAAGGTCATGATGGAGCGTGACACTGGCCGTTCCAAGGGCTTCGGCTTCGTGGAAATGGGCAGCGACGCTGAAGCGCAAGCTGCTGTCGAAGGCATGAACGGTCAGTCGCTCGGCGGCCGTAGCCTGGTGGTCAACGAAGCCCGCCCGATGGAACCCCGTCCGCCGCGTACCGGCGGCTTCGGCGGTGGCCGTAGCGAAGGCGGCTTCGGTGGCGGTCGTAGCGAAGGCGGCTTTGGCGGCGGTCGTCGCGAAGGTGGCTTCGGTGGTGGCGCTGGTGGCGAAGGCGGCTTCCGTAGCCCCTACGGCAACCCCGGCCGTCGCGACGGCGGCAACCGCGGCGGTTACTGATCGCCCGGGCGCAGCGATGCGCCCCTGGGTTCTGGAGTGCCTTGGCACGCCGACCCAAGCAAACCCTGGCTCCGAAAGGCTCCGGGGTTTGTCGTTTCCGGCTTCAGCGTGCCGACAGCTGGGCGCGCACCCGTCCCTGCAGTTCGGCCACGCGGGTGCCGTTGTCGTAGCGCAGGGTTTGCGCCGTCGCGCGGTTGCCGTTGCGTGTCAGTTCGACCGGCAGGTCGGACGCTATCAACTGCCCGCCGGCATGGACCCGCAGCTGTTCGCCCGCGAAGCGGATCGAGCTTTCCGGTCCTGCCTTGCTGGCTTCGCCGTGGCGCTCGACCGTGACGCCGCCCTCAAGCAGGTATTCGCTCTGTCGTCCGTCCGTGCTCAGACGCCGGGCTTCGGCGCGGGTGTACCCGCTGTTGCTGATCGCCAGCAGGCGCGCCTGGTCGATCTCGATCGCATCGTTGTCCGGATAGTGACGGATCTGGCTGCCGGACAGCTCGCTCAGCAGCGCGCCATCGGCGCCATGGCTGCGCACCGAGAAGCCGCGCATGAAGTAGTCCGGCTCGTGGGTGGCCGGGCGCAAGGGCGCTGGTGCCGCCGGCTCGGGCGTGCTGCGCAAGATCCAGTAGCTTCCGAGCGCCAGCAGACCCATGGTCAGCACCGGCAGGTAGACCGCCGCCCGGTCCCAGCCCTGGCGCAGTCGCGCCAGTGGCAGGGCCGGCTTCATGCGGCGGCTTCCTCGAGCAGGCTGGCGTAGCGTCCGCTCGCCACCAGGATCAGGTCGCACAGTTCGCGCGCCGCGCCCATGCCGCCACCCGCGCGGGTCACATGGTGGGCCAGCGCCAGCAATTCGGCCTGGGCCGCCGGCGGCGCCACCGCCAGCGCGCAGCGCCGCAGCATCGGCAGATCGGGCCAGTCGTCGCCCATGGCGGCGGCCTGGCTCCAGTCCAGGCCGAGTTCGGCCAGGATGCTTTCGGCGGCCGGGCGCTTGTCCTCGGTGCCGAAGCGGCAATGCGTCACGCCCAGCGCGGCCAGCCGCTGGCGCAGCGGCGCCGAATCGCGCCCGCTCACCACCGCCGGCGTCACGCCGATGCGTTGCAGCAGCTTGATGCCATGTCCGTCCAGCGTGTGAAAACGCTTGATCGTTTCGCCGGTCTCGCTGAAGTAGAGGCCGCCATCGGTCAGCACGCCGTCGACGTCGAAGAAGACCACCTTGATCGCTTGTGCCCGCAGCAGCAGCTCGGGCGAAAATTGTAGGACCGGTTTCAGGGGGGGCAGAGGGGCTGGCTGGTGCATGGTGGCAGTGTCGGGTGGGGCGGTTAGATGACCTTGGCTCGCATCAGGTCGTGGTTGTTGAGCGCGCCGCACAGCCGGCCCTGCGCGTCGATCACGAGCAGGCTGTTGATGCGGTGGTTTTCCATCAGCTCGGCGGCCTCGACCGCCAGCACGTCGGGGCTGATGCTGCGTGGCGCGGGGTGCATCACCTGGCCCGCGCTGACCGCGTGCAGATCGGTGCCGCCCTCGATCAGACGGCGCAGGTCGCCATCGGTGAAGATGCCGACCGGCAGGCCGGCGGCGTCGACCACGGCGGTCGCGCCCAGGCCCTTGGCGCTGATCTCGCGCATCATGTCGCTCAGGGACGCCTGCAGGCCGACGCGCGGTGCCTGCTCTGCCGGTCGCATCACGTCGCTGACCAGGGTCAGCAGCTTGCGCCCGAGCGCGCCACCCGGGTGCGAGCGCGCGAAGTCGTCGGGGCGAAAGCCGCGCGCGCTCAGCAGCGCGACCGCCAGGGCGTCACCCATCGCGAGCTGGGCCGTGGTGCTGGCCGTCGGTGCCAGGTTGTGCGGGCAGGCCTCCTTGTCGACGCCGGTGTCGAGCACCACGTCGGCATGCCGGCCCAGGCTGGAGCCGGCCTTGCCGGTCATGGCCAGCAGCGGCACGCCCATGCGCTTGATCAGCGGCAGGATGGCGGTCAGCTCCTCGCTTTCGCCGCTGTTGCTGATTGCCAGCACCAGGTCTTCGCGCGTGATCATGCCGAGGTCGCCGTGGCTGGCCTCGGCCGGGTGGACGAACATGGCGGGGGTGCCGGTCGAGGCCAGGGTGGCGGCGATCTTGCGTCCGACATGGCCGCTCTTGCCCATGCCGGTCACGACCAGGCGGCCGCTGCAAGCCAGCGCGAGTCGCACGGCCTGCACGAAGCCGGTGTCGAGCCGGGCGGCCATGGCGCTGATGGCCTGGGCTTCGATCGCCAGGGTGTCGCGGGCCAGCGCCAGCGTACGGGCGGAGTCGATGGGGGAGCTTGCAGTCATGGGGGGAATTATCGGACAAGGGCTGCCGCTCGCGTTCGTCCCGGCGTGGCGGCCCGATAAGATCGGAGCATGAATTCGCTTGATATCGCATTGCTCTACCTGGTCGCCGCCGTGGCGGGCGTGGTGCTGTGCCGCCTGGCCAAGTTGCCGCCCATGCTGGGCTATCTCACGGTGGGGGTACTGATCGGCCCCAATGCGCTGGCGCTGGCGCAGGACTCGGCCGGCGTGCGCTACCTGGCCGAGTTCGGCGTCGTGTTCCTGATGTTCGTGATCGGGCTCGAGTTCAGCCTGCCCAAGCTGCGCACCATGCGCCGGCATGTGTTCGGGCTCGGGCTGCTGCAGGTGGTCTTGACGATCGTCCTGACCGTGCTGGGTTCGCTGCTGCTCGACTGGCTGCTGCCGCGCTGGTGGAAGCTCGAGTGGTACCACGCGCTGGCGCTCGGCGGCGTGATGTCGATGAGTTCGACCGCCATCGTCGTCAAGCTGGTGGCCGATCGGCTCGAGCTCGAAGCCGACCATGGCAAGCGCGTGGTCGGCATCCTGCTGTTCCAGGATCTGGCCGTGGTGCCGCTGCTGGTGCTGATCCCTGCCCTGGGGTCGCCGCCCGAGCAGTTGCTGACCGGACTGGGGCTGGCGCTGCTCAAGGCGGTCGTCCTGCTGGGCATCCTGCTGACCGGAGGCCAGAAGGTGATGCGCTGGTGGCTCACGCTGGTGGTGCGGCGCAAGAGCGAAGAGCTGTTCATGCTCAACCTGCAGCTCATCACCCTGGGTCTGGCCTGGCTGACCGAACACGCGGGCCTGTCGCTGGCGCTGGGCGCCTTCGTGGCCGGCATGCTGATTTCCGAAACCGAATACAAGCACCAGGTCGAGACCGACATCCGCCCCTTCCACGACGTGTTGCTGGGCCTGTTCTTCATCACCATCGGGATGCTGCTGGACTGGCGTCTGGTGCTCGAACGCTGGCCGCTGGTGCTGCTGCTGCTCACCCTTTCGCTGGGGTTCAAGGTGGCCATGATCACCGGGCTCACGCGCAGCTTCGGTGCGCCCATGGGCACCGCGCTGCGCACGGGCCTGTACCTGTGCCAGGCGGGCGAATTCGGGCTGGTGCTGCTGTCGCTGGCGGGGCAGCACGACCTGGTGCCCCCCGCGCTGTTCAACCCCATCCTGGCGAGCATGGTGATCTCCATGCTGACCACGCCCTTCATCATCCAGGCCGCCAACGACGTGGTCACCCGTGTGGTGGGCAGCGACTGGCTGATGCAGTCGGTGCAGATGACCAGCATCGCGCGCAAGGCCATCAGCGCCGACAAGCACGTCATCATCTGCGGCTACGGGCGCTGCGGCCAGAACCTG
>JBDLVJ010000187.1:0-6227 GCA_039804875.1 Pseudomonadota bacterium
AGAACAGCATGGCTTCAAGCGTGTCGAAGAATCGCTGTACGTCAGCGCCAGGTCCGCGACGAATCAGAAGGCTCAGGGACTGCAACATGCCAGAGAGGGCGTTGTGCTCGTCGCGGATCACCCGCAGGGTTTCGGGGGTTTTCATGCCATCGGGCCTCATGAAGTGGAGTGAACCGGGTTCAGGACAAAGTCGAAATCGAGTGAGGTGCTACCGTCGGCATGAGGGATCCAGTCGGCGATGAGTGACTGCCGGACTCCGAACACGGGATCAGCATCCAGGTAACCGTCACCGTGCCGGAACACATGGGTGATCAGCGTTTCGTAGCCGTCGGCCTTGATCAAGAAATGCAGATGTGCGGGGCGCCAGGGCGAACGGTTGGTGGCTTCGAGCATCTGGCCAACTGGACCGTCAGTGGGGATGGGATAGGCCTCCGCCAAGATGGTCCTGAACTCGAAACTGCCATCCTCCCTGGAGTGCAGCACGCCACGTGCCTGTGCATGCTCCAGGCCTTCTTTCTGTACATCGTAATGGCCTTCATCGTCGGCCTGCCAGACCTCTATCACGGCATTGGGTACCGGCTCGCCATCAAGCCCCCGGACCGTGCCCTTGACATTACAGGGCTGGCCACTGGCGCCGTTGGCTACATCATCCCCATTCTCGTAGTGAGGGGCATCCTGGACATAGAAAGGTCCAAACACCGTGGCTTCGGTACAGCCCTGAGGCTTGTCATTGTTCATGGCCACGGTCAGCATCGACAGGCCGAGGACATCGCTCAGCAGGATGAACTCCTGCCGGGTATCGGTGCACTGGTGTCCGGTTGCCGTCAGGTATTCGATGCCCTTGAGCCACTCGGCTTCGGTTAGAGTCACCTCACGCGCAAAAGCGTGCAGGTGCTTGACCAGTGAGGTCATGATTACCTTGAGCCGGGCATCGGGCGTGCCGACGAAACGGTCTATGACGGCGAGGGTCAGCGCGTCGAGGTCCAGGTTTTGCATCATTGTCCTTGATGTTGTCTCTATTCCCGGCACCGATCATGCTGAAGTCGGTGGCGGTCTATGGCCTTCGGATCAGGCCCGAATTTCAATATCGGCTTGTCCACGCGCGACCCGCATCGGTCCCACCAGTTGCTTGATCTCCAGGTGCGCTGGATGCAGCTGGTAGGCTTCCAGGTCGGCGCGAGACGCGAACTCCATGTAGAGAGCGACATCCCAGGCATCGGGCGCCTCGACGACGTTCACCCCCACCTCCATCCGCCGCAAGCCCGGAACCTCGTTACGCCTTGCCTCGAAAGCCCGCACGACCTGCTGCGCCTGACACTCCCGATCTGCGGCCGTTTTTCCGTTGAGTCGCCATGTCACGATATGCGCGATGGCGGATTTGATAGCGCTCATTTGCTTTGATCCCTACTCTTCCAGACATAGGCCGATCAGACGCCAGTCGAGGCTGGCGTCCGACCAATTAATCGCCTTGCTCAGAGCGGAAACACCGCCTTGATCCAGAGCGCATCGCCCTGTACCCCGTTCTTGACTTCGACTTCCTTTTGCCACTTGGCGGTCACGAACCAGCCCTTGCCGCTGTCGTACTTGACATTGGGGCCGATGGCCATACCACGGTACTTGTTGTCGCCCGCGGCGCCGGCGCCCGAGTCACCCGTCAGCTGCTGCTTGTAGTAGCCGCCGACGCCCAGCACCCAGCCGTTGCCCAGTCCCCAGCCGGCGGCATAGTCGAAGTGGAACTCGTTGCCCGAGCGGTAATTCGTATCGTCATTGCGCTGGTTGATCAGGTAGCCCAGCTTGAGGTCGCCGTTGAAGCCGTTCGGGTCGATGTAGCTCAGCGCATAGACCGGCTCGATGGCGGCATAGTTGCGGCCGATGTTGGCGATGTCGTTCTTGTCGTAGTCGCCGGTCGGCAGATAGGCATCGAGCGCTACGACGCTGTGCAGATTCGAGCTGTGGTGATAGCCCAGCGCCAGGCCGACCGTGAGGTCGCCCAGGCCCGACTTGCTCTGGGTGCCGCCCGGGGTGCTGACCTTCAGATCAACCAGCGGGGCGATGACGTGAGCGGCCAGATCGCCGCCCATCACCTTCTGGCCCGTCACCCAGACCAGGCGCGGCGCGACCACGTTGGCGCGCACCTTGAAGCCCGGCACATGCAGGTCGTTGCCGTCCTGGTCGTTGACGCGGTCGGCGCTGTAGACATTGCCGAACACCATGCCGTAGAGGCCGGCCGGCGGCAGCGCACCGGACATGAAGTTCTCGGTGCCATGCGGATAGACGGAACCGCCGCCCTCGGTGGCGTGGACGCTGCCCAGGGTGGCCAGCAGGACTGCGGCAGCAAGGGTTTTGCGATGGATCATTCTTGTCTCCTGACTTGTGTTAGAACGTGGGGGAACTCGGCCCTGTCGAAACAGGTCCGTCACGGCGTTGGCGGTGAGTGGTGACAGGGCCGCCCGCCCTCTTTGGCCGGGCGGCCCTGCTGGATTCAGGCGGTGGCGCTGGCCGTGTTGGTGGCTGCGGCAGCAGGCACTGCGCCAGATCGGGATTTCGGGCTGCTGGCTGCGGCTGGGTTGAGCACCAGCCGGCGCGCAGTCGGGAACAGCGTCCAGCCCCAGCGCTGCTGGGCATAGCCCCACAGACCCTGCTTGAAGTAGATCGTCACGACGATGGCCAGCAGACCCAGGCCGATCAGGTAGCCGCTGCCGTAATCACTGAAGAGCTTGTTGAGCGCCCAGAAGATCAACGCGCCGACCAGCGGACCCTCGATGCGGCCGATGCCGCCGATGATGACCATGAAGATCGCAAACGCCGTCCAGTTGACGCTGAAGGCGGCATCCGGGCTGATGCGCAGGTTGCCGACGAAGTACAGGGCGCCTGCCAGGCCGGCACCGAAGGCCGCCACCGCATAGACCGCCAGCTTCATGCGATCGACCGCGATGCCCTGCGAGCGCGCGGCGACCTCGTTGTCGCGGATCGCCAGCAGGGCCAGGCCCTGCTTGCTGCGCAGGAACAGGTAGACCAGCGCGATCGAGGCGACCACGCAGGCCAGCGCCATCCAGTAGGTGGTGGACTCGCGGGTGGCCTTGTCGATGCCGCGCAGCGCGGTCAGCGTGGTGCCGGAGCCGCCGCCCACCGCAGAAATGTTGGAGACGGTCAGGCGGAACACCTCGGCGATGACCCAGGTGCCGATCGCGAAGTAGCCACCCTGGAGCCGGAAGGCGATGCGCGAGACGGGGATCGCGATCAGGCCGGAAACCAGCGCACCGAACAGCACGGCGAGAAAGGGATTGATGCCGGCGAAATTGCCCAGCGCGAGCATCACATAGCCGCCCAGGCCAAAGAAGGCCTGCTGCCCGATCGAGACCATGCCGCCATAGCCGGCCAGCAGGTTCCACATCATGGCGAAGATGAAATAGCAGGCGATCTGCACGAACTCGCGCATCCAGCTCGATTCACCCCAGAGCGGCAGGCTGGCCGCCAGGGCGATCAGGACCAGCGCGGCGAAGGCCAGCGCCTGGCTGGCGCGCGTGCCGCACACCACGGTGTAAGCAGTAGTCATGGAAGTCATCTCCTCAGCCACGGGTCTTGGGAAACAGGCCCTGCGGGCGCAGCACCAGCACGGACAAAAACATCAGGTGACCGGCCCAGATGCCCCAGCCGGGGTCGAGGCGGAACCCCACCTGCTGGGTCAGCCCGAGCAGCATGGCGCCGGCCAGCGTCCCCCAGAAGCTGCCCATGCCGCCGATGATCACGGCTTCGAAGGCGAACAGCAGCAGCATCGGACCATCGGCCGGCGCCACCGTCGTGCGCATGCCCTGCAGCGTACCCGCCAGCCCGACCAGCACGAAAGCCAGCGCGGTGGCCAGCGCGTAGACCTGGCGCGACTTCAGTCCCATCAGTTCGGCGATCTCGCGGTCATCCGAGACGGCACGGAAGGACCGGCCCAGCGCGGTGTGGTTGAACAGCCACTGCAGCCCGGCCGTCGCGGCCACGGCCAGCGCGAGGATGGTCAGCGGCAGCACGCCCACCGACAGGCTGTCGGTCACGGCCCAACTGAGCTGGTCGAAGCCACCGCTGTCGATCGAGCGCGGGTCGGCCGAGAACAGTTCCAGCAGCAGGTTCTGGATCACGATCGACAGGCCGAAGGTGACCACCAGCGAGGGCAAGGGGTCCTTGCCCAGCGTGCCGTTGAGCACGACCCGCTGCATGGCATAGCCCGCGACCCAGGCCAGCGGCAGCGTGGCCAGCAACGCGACCCAGGGCGCCAGGCCCAGCGCGACCAGGGCCAGCGAGCTGAAGGCCCCCAGGATCAGGAAGTCGCCGTGCGCGGTATTGGTCAGGCGCATGACGCCGAACATCAGGGATTGGCCGAGCGCGAACAGCCCGTAGAGGCCGCCGAGCAGCAGGCCCTGCATTAAGGTTTCCATGGGATTCAGACTCCGAAATAGGCTTGACTGATCTGCTCGCGGCTCAGCTCGCTGGAAGCACCCTGCAGCGAGACCCGGCCTTCCTGGAAGCAGTACAGGCGTTGCGAGACCTGGCGCGCCATCGTCACGTCCTGCTCGACGATCACCACCGTCATACCCTCGGCCGTGATGACCGGCATGGCCTGGTAGATCTCGCGGATCACGATCGGTGCCAGGCCCAGCGAGAGCTCGTCGCACAGCAGCACCTCGGGGTTGCTCATCAGCGCGCGGCCCAGCGCCACCATCTGCTGCTGTCCGCCCGAGAGCGAGGTGCCGGGGGCAAGGCGCTTCTCTTGCAGGATCGGGAACATCTGGTACAGGCGCTGGAGGCTCCAGGGGCCCTTGCGGCCGGCGTTGGCGCCCATCAGCAGGTTCTCCTCGACGCTGAGCGAGGGGAACAGGCGACGGCCCTCGGGCACCATGGCCAGCCCCTGGCGCACGATGTCGCCCGGTGACTGGCCGCCCACGGGTTGGCCCTTCCAGCGGATCGCCTCGGGCTTGGCCTTGACCAGGCCGGTCAGGCATTTGAGAAAGGTCGACTTGCCCGCGCCGTTGGCACCGATGATCGCGACCAGTTCGCCCGCATTGAGCTCGAAGTCGATGCCGAACAGTGCCTGCGCGTCGCCGTAGAAGGCCTGCAGGTCTTGGGTTTGCAGCAATGCCGTCATGTCAGACCTCCATCCCCATGTAGACACGCTGGACTTCGGGGTCATTCATCACGTCGTGCGGCTTACCCTCGGCAAGCTGCTGGCCGAAGTTGATGACGAACAGCCGGTCGGCGACCGACAGCAGCGCGTGCACCACATGCTCGATCCAGATCATGGTCACGCCGGTGGCCTTGATGCGCTTGAGCTCATCGACCAGTTCGGCCGCCTCGTGCTCGGTCAGGCCGCCGGCGATCTCGTCGAGCAGCAGCAGCTCAGGCCCGGTGGCCAGGGCGCGCGCGAGCTCGAGTCGCTTGCGGTTCAGCAGGGTCAGCGAGCCGGCCGGCTGGTTGGCGTGTGCCATCAGGCCGGTCTGCTCGAGCACCTGCACCGCCTGGTCCCAGGCCTGCGACTCGGTCTTGCCGCCGCCGAAGCTGGCAGCCGTGACCAGGTTCTCGAACACGCTCATGTGCCCGAAGGGCTGGGGCACCTGGTAGCTGCGCCCGATGCCGCGCCGGCAGCGCAGGTGTGGCGGCAGCGCCGTCACGTCCTGGCCGTCGTACTCGATGCGCCCGGCGTTGACGCTCGCGTCACCCGATATCAGGTTGAACAGCGTGGTCTTGCCGGCCCCGTTCGGGCCCAGGATGCCCAGGGTTTCGCCCTTGTTCACCGACAGCGTGATGTTGTCGGTGACCTTGAGCGCCCCGTAGGACTTGCTGACGGCGTGCATTACGAGCAATGGCATGACAGTGTCCCGCCGGCTCACAGGGGCTTGAGCTTGCCGCCGACGGGAATCGCCGGGGCCGCTTCGTTGTTGACGAGGGTCAGCTCGTACTTGAACTTCTTGCCCTTGTTCCACTGGCCCAACACCAGCGGGGTCTTGCTGACGTTCTTGAACGGGCCCGGACCGCCCCAGGCCACGTCGCCGACGACCGTCTTCAACTTACTCGACGCCACGGCATCGCGCACATCAGCGGGCTTGAGCGACTTGCTGCGCTTCAGGGCATCCGATGCCACTTCAAACAAAGCATGAGAAAAACCGATGGGCTGGGTCCACTGCTTGCGCGTGCTCGCCTCGTAGGACTCGGCCACTGCCTTGGCACTCTGCTGGGTCAGGCTG
>JBDLVJ010000188.1:0-2762 GCA_039804875.1 Pseudomonadota bacterium
CGCCGCGCCTCCGACGCTCCGACCGAGACCGACGAGGACCGGCTGCCGACACCGCATCCGGTCGCGGCGCTGCGCGCGCTGGCCGCGCAGGCGCTCGGCATCGCCGAGGACCAGATCGCCGAGCTGCAGGTCTTCAAGCGCAGCTTCGACGCGCGCAAGGCCGAGCTGCTGGCGGTCTTCATCTGCGACCTGAGCCTGGCCGAGCCGGCACGGGAAGCCGGCCTGCTGGAGAAATTCGACAAGAACCCGCATATCAATCGCACGCCCGACATGAGCTGGCAGGCCCCGGCCCATGCGCCTGCCGGCTGGCCGGCCGATCCGTCCGAGCGGCCGGTGGTGATCGGCTTCGGCCCCTGCGGCATCTTCGCGGCGCTGGCCTTGGCGCAGCTGGGCCTGAAGCCGATCGTGCTCGAACGCGGCCGGCCGGTGCGCCAGCGCACCAAGGACACCTGGGGCCTGTGGCGCAAGAAGGTGCTGACGCCCGAATCGAACGTGCAGTACGGCGAAGGCGGCGCCGGCCTGTTCTCGGACGGCAAGCTCTACAGCCAGATCAAGGACCCGCGCTTCCTCGGCCGCAAGGTGATGCGGGAATTCGTCGAGGCCGGCGCGCCGCCCGAGATCCTCTACATGGCGCACCCGCATATCGGCACCTTCAAGCTGGTCAAGGTGGTCGAGGCCATGCGCGAGAAGATCATCGACCTCGGCGGCGAGATCCGCTTCGAGCAGCGCGTGACCGAGCTGCTGCTCGAACCCGCGACGGGTGGCGCTGCCCCCGCCGGTTTCCAGGCACAACGGGTACGCGGCCTGAAGGTGCAGGACCTGGCCTCGGGCGAAGTCCAGGAACTGGCGGCACGCCGGGTCGTGCTCGCGCTCGGTCACAGCTCGCGCGACACCTTCGCGATGCTGCATGACGCCGGCGTGTTCCTGGAGCCCAAGCCGTTCTCGATCGGCGTGCGCATCGAGCACCCGCAAAGCGTGATCGACCAGTCGCTCTGGGGCCGGCATGCCGGTCATCCGTTGCTGGGCGCGGCCGCCTACAAGCTGGTGCATCACGCCGGCAACGGCCGCGCGGTCTACAGCTTCTGCATGTGCCCGGGCGGCACCGTGGTCGCCGCGACCAGCGAGCCCGAGCGCGTCGTCACCAACGGCATGAGCCAGTACTCGCGCGCCGAGCGCAACGCCAACGCCGGCCTGGTGGTCGCGATCGATCCGTCCGACTATCCGCTCGATGCCGCCACCTGGATCGCCGCCTTCGGCGCCGCCGATGGCGCGCGCTACGCCGCCGAGGCGCGGGCGCTGCAGGCCAAGGGCCAGACCCATGCGCTGGCCGGCGTGGTGTTCCAGCGCCAACTCGAAAGCCGGGCCTTCGAGGTCGGCGGGCGCGACTACCAGGCCCCGGGCCAGCTGGTTGGCGACTTCCTGGCTGGCCAGCCATCGCAACAGTTCGGCGCGGTCCAGCCGTCCTACAAGCCCGGCGTCAAGCTCGGCGACCTGAGCCAGGTGCTGCCCGATTTCGCGGTCGCCGCCATGCGCGAGGCCCTGCCGGTGTTCGGCCGCAAGATCCGGGGCTACGACATGGCCGACGCGGTCATGACCGGGGTCGAGACCCGCACCAGTTCGCCGCTGCGCATCACGCGCGGCGAGGACTGCCAGAGCCTGAACATCGCCGGGCTGTACCCGGCCGGCGAAGGCGCGGGCTATGCCGGCGGCATCCTGTCGGCGGGGGTCGACGGCATCAAGGTCGCCGAGGCCATCGCGCGCGCGGCCGTCGGAACGCCTGAACCGGCCTGAGGCGCGACGCTTCCATGCAAAAGGCCGGCTTCTTCGCCGGCCTTTTTTGCGTCAGGACCGAGGGATCAGGACTGCTGCAGGCGCGCGATGCGTTCCTCCAGCGGCGGGTGGGTCGAGAACAGCTTGCCCAGGCCGCCGGCGATGCCCATCGCCGCCATGCTCTGCGGCAGCGCGCCCGGCTCCAGGCCGCCAAGGCGGGCCAGCGCGTTGATCATCGGCTGCTTGCGGCCCATCATCCGGGCCGCACCGGCATCGGCGCGGAATTCGCGCTGACGGCTGAACCAGGCCACGATGATGCCGGCCAGGAAGCCCAGCACGATCTCCATCACGAAGCTGGTGATCATGTAGCCGATGCCGGGACCGCTGTTCTCGCGCTCGTCGCCCTTGCGCAGGAAGCTGTCGACCGCGTAGCCGACCACCCGGCTCAGGAAGACGACGAAGGTGTTCATGACGCCCTGGATCAGCGTCATCGTCACCATGTCGCCATTGGCGATGTGGGCCACCTCATGGCCGATCACGGCCTCGACCTCCTCGTGCGTCATGCCATGCAGCAGGCCGGTCGAGACCGCCACCAGCGAGGCGTTCTTGCTCGCGCCGGTCGCGAAGGCGTTGGGCTCGCCGTCGTAGATCGCGACCTCGGGCATCGCGATGCCGGCCTGGCCGGCAAACTTCTGCACCGTGTTGACGAGCCAGGCCTCGTCGGCGTTGCGCGGCTGGTTGATCACGACCGCGCCAGTGCTCCACTTGGCCATCGGCTTGCTCATCAGCAGCGAGATGAGGGAGCCGCCAAAGCCCATGATCAGCGAGAAGCCCAGCAGCGCGCCGAGGTTCAGGCCGTTGGCGGTCAGGAAGCGGTCCACCCCCAGCAGCCTGGCGGTGACGCTCAGGACCAGCATGACCGCCAGGTTGGTCAGGACGAAAAGCGCAATGCGTTTCATGACAGGAAAAACTCCCAGGTTGAAAAGATCAGT
>JBDLVJ010000189.1:0-2888 GCA_039804875.1 Pseudomonadota bacterium
GCGACCGTTGCGGGTAGAGCCGCCGCCTTTTTTCTGTGCCATGGTGCTTTACTCCTTAGCCGTTGATCGAGCTGATTTGCAGCTCGGTGAAATTCTGACGATGGCCTTGGCGCTTCTGATAGTGCTTGCGACGGCGCATCTTGAAGATGCGCACCTTGTCGCCGCGACCGTGGGAAACCACGGTGACCGTGACCGTTGCGCCGGAGACCAAGGGGGTGCCGACCTTGATGTCTGCGCCGTTACCCACGGCGAGCACCTGATCGATCACGATCTCTTGACCCACATCCGCAGCAATCTGTTCTACTTTAAGTTTTTCGCCAACGGCAACGCGATACTGCTTGCCGCCGGTTTTTATGACCGCGTACATATGAACCTCTGGAATTGTCCGTCTTGCGACGTGCTTCGGCGAACGGATTTTCACCGAATCGAGGATTATAGCCATGCCCCGGTTCTGACGCAAGCCCTTGCTAACATGGGCGAATGAGCCACAGCCCCCCGCCGCATGACCTTCCGCCCCGGCAAGCCCGACTCGGCCTCGCCAGCATCTTCGGTTCGACCTTCCTCGAGCTGACGGGCTATTTCATGCTGGCGCCGTGGCTGCTGCTGCGGCTCAAGGACGCAGATCTGCCGACCTGGCTGGCCGGGCTGTTCGCGGCCACGGCCTGGGCCGGCATCTTCCTGGTGACGCCGTTTGCCTCGGCCGTGACGCGCCGGCTCGGGCGCCGGCCCACGCTCTGGCTGTCGGGCCTGCTGCCGGTACTCGCGGGCCTGGTCTTCAGCCTGGCGGACGACCTGCGGCTCTGGTTCGGCATGCAGCTGCTGGCCGGCATGGCCTCGGGCCTGCGCTGGGTGCTGGCCGAATCGGTGGTGGCCGAGTGCGCGCCACCGGATCAGCGCGGGCGCTGGATCGGCATCTTCGAGACCATGGTCGGCAGCACCTTCGTCGCCGGCCCGATGCTGCTGGCCTGGATCGGGCCGTTCCGCCCCGAGGCGCTCTGGGCGGCGCTGGCGCTGATGACGCTGGGCCTGCTCTGGAGCCTGATGATTCCGCCGCTGCCGCCGGAGCCGGACGCGCAGCAGGCCGAGGTCGGACTGCGCGGGGTCTGGCGCGCGCTGCGCGAACATCCGGTGATCATGCTGGCGGGCTTTGTCGGCGGCTTCTTCGAGAGCGGGTTGACGGCCATCCTGCCGCTGTACGGCCTGGCGCTGGGGCTGGGCGCGGCGACGGCGGCCTTGCTGGTGTCGGCCAGCGGACTGGGCAGTTCGCTGCTGATGCTGCCGGCCGGCCTGCTGGCCGACCGCCTGGGCGGCGGACCCGGCAGTTTCTGGGGCGGCGCGCGCCAGACCCGGCTGCAACTGATGCGGATCTTCGCCGCCATCACGCTGCTGGGCTCGGGGCTGCTGCCCTGGGTGGCGGACAAGCCCTGGCTGGCCTGGCCGCTGGCCTTCGTCTGGGGCGGGGCCGGCGGCTGCCTCTACACGCTGTCGATGATAGACATCGGCTCGCGCGAGCGCGGCATCACGCTGGTCAACAGCACCTCGGTGCTGGTGATGGCCTACACGCTCGGCGGCGTGCTGGCGCCGGCGCTGGGCGCGGCAGCGTTGCAGTGGTCGCCCCGGCTGGGCTTCCCGGTGCTGCTGATCGCGGTCGCGGCCGCCGGGCTGGCGATGCTGCTGCGGGCGCGCCTGAGCGCGCGGGTGTGACGGCCTGGGCGATCGCGGGCGCTCAGCGGTCCAGCACCGCCGCCAGCGCGCGCCCGGTGTGCGTGCCCAGGCGCACCAGCTCCTCGGGCGTGACCGCCGCGACGACCCGGCCACCGCCGTTGCCGCCCTCGGGGCCCAGATCCAGCACCCAGTCGGCCTCGGCGATCAGGTCCAGGTCATGCTCGATCACGACCACGCTGTGGCCGCCATCGACCAAGCGGTGCAGCACGCGGATCAGCCGATCGACATCGGCCATGTGCAGGCCCACGGTCGGCTCGTCGAGCACGTAGAGCGTGTGCGGCGCCTTCTGGCCGCGCCTGCCGACCTCGTCGCGCACCTTGGACAGCTCGGTCACGAGCTTGATGCGCTGCGCCTCGCCGCCCGACAGCGTCGGCGAGGGCTGGCCCAGCGTCAGGTAGCCCAGGCCGACATCCCGCAGCAGTTGCAGCGGCTGGGCAATCGCGGGCATGGAGGCGAAGAAGCCGACCGCCTCGTCGACCTCCATTTGCAGCACCTCGCCGATGCTTTTGCCGCGCCAGCTCACGGCCAGCGTCTCGGGGTTGAAACGGGCGCCATGGCATGCCTCGCACGGCACCTTGACGTCGGGCAGGAAGCTCATCGCGATGGTGCGCACGCCCTGCCCCTCGCAGCCGTGGCAGCGGCCTGCACCGGTGTTGAAGCTGAAGCGCCCCGGCGCGTAGCCGCGCGCCTTGGCTTCGAGCGTCTCGGCGTAGAGCTTGCGGATCGGGTCCCAGAAGCCGATGTAGGTCGCGGGGCAGCTGCGCGGCGTCTTGCCGATCGGGGTCTGGTCGACCTCGAGCACCCGCTCGACATGGCCGTGACCGCGCAGGCCGGCGCAGCCCCGCCAGACCGGCAGCTGGCCGGCGGCCAGCGCATCACGCCCGGCCTTGGTCGAGCTCTGACTCACGGCGGCAGCGACGTTGGCCAGCAGCACCTCGCGCGCGAAGGTCGACTTTCCGGAACCGCTGACACCCGTGACCGCCACCAGCCGCTTGAGGGGGATCGCGGCCGTGACATCCTGCAGGTTGTGCAGATTGGCGCGCTCGACGGTGAGCCAATGCAGCTTTTCAGGCAGCGGCGCTGCTTCGGGCTCCGGCTGCTTCCTGGACTTCTTGCTGGTCTTCTTGGCGACGGGACGCGAGGCGGCGGCGGCTTCCTCATGC
>JBDLVJ010000190.1:0-7363 GCA_039804875.1 Pseudomonadota bacterium
GGCACCTTCCACCTGCTCAAGGCCAGCGTCGACGTGGCAGCACTGACCAGCGGCGCGACGCTGACCACCGACCACTGGGGCGCTACGGGCGTGGCCGCGCAGTTCGATGTGGTTGAGCTGACTTTCTCGACCGCGTACCCGAACAACGGCAGCGATCAACGCTTCGGCAGCGGAGCTAGCGCGGTGTTTGACTGGTCTACCCCAGCCGGCCGTGCGCTGTCCATGGCCGGCATGCCGGCAGCGAGTGGCTTGAGCACAGTAGGCACGAACGCCATGGGGCTGGATAGGTGCAATCTGTACCTCCGAGATCAGCTCTGTGTTGTGTCCCGGGGCTATTGGGCCGAGGGATCAAATGCTGGATTTCGCAATCGTCGTCTGTTCGATCCCCGTTCGATCGGATACGGGTTCGCGGGATTTGCTGCCTCTCGTTACCTGTAAAGCCCACGATCTCCATTCACGTCGAGCCTACCCACTGAAGACCACCATGCCGACCACCCTCATCCGCTACAAGAAGTACCAGGACCCGTACACCACCTACCAGCTGCAGCCGCCTGACTCGCAGGGCCTGGACGACCAGACCCACTGCACCGAGCTGGCGACGCTGCCTGACGGCTACACCTACGTCGCCCTCCCGGCCGCAGTGACGCTGCCCGCGCAGCCGAAGCAGATCACCGTCGAGCCGGTGACGCTGACGCCCGAGCTGCGCACCCAGCTCAAGGCCGCCTCGGTGCATTGCGAGCTGATCGCCCAGCGCATGGAGGACCAGATCCGCGCGCGCTACAGCCTCAGCGACGAGCAGTATTTCGCGCGCATCGCCTCGGGCGCCGCGCTGGGCATCTATACCTTCGAGCCCGGCGAGCAGGAGGCCCTGATCGCATTTGGCCAGCACATCGAGGCCTGCCGTCAGTGGGGCCGTGCCGAGCGTGCCCGGCTGGGGCTGTGAGGGAGGCCGCCATGATCCTTGTCCCATCCGACCCTGGTCGCCTCGCGCTCGAGCGCGAACGCCCGCGCATCCAGACCCCACCGGAGAACCACCGATGAATACCGAACAGCACGCCGCCGCCGCCGAGTCGGCCGGCGCCATGATCGCCAAGACCGCGCCGCCGGCCGGCGTGTCGATCGCCACCATCGCCGGCGCGCCGGTGTCCGAGCTGGTCCTGTGGGCCACGCTGATCTATACCGTGCTGATGATCTGCCACAAGCTGCTGGTGCTCTGGCGCGAGCTGCGTCGAGAGCCGGGCTGCGAGACCGGGGACTCGTGATGCACGGGATGATCCGGATCATGTGGCCACGGCTGTGGTGCGGGGGCTGGCATGGCTGAATTCCTGCCCGCCTTCGAGCGTGCCCTCCTGGCCGAGGGCGGCTACCAACTGCACCAGGTCGCCGGCGACACCGGCGGCCTGACCTATGCCGGCATCGCGCGCGCCAAGAACCCGCAGTGGCCAGGCTGGGCCTGGATCGACCGTGGCGAGACTCCGCCCTCGCAGCTGGTGCGCGACTTCTACCGTGCCGGCTGGTGGGCGCCGATCCGCGGTGACGAGATCCGCGACCAGAGCGTCGCTGAGTCGATCTACAGCTTCGCGACCAACTCCAGCCCCTATGGTGCCCCAAGGACCGCCATTCGCCTGGTGCAGGTCGTCGTCGGAACTACGCCGGACGGATCGATGGGTAACCAGACGATCGATGCGCTCAATGCGATGGAGCCCAGGCTGTTCCTGGCGCTGTACGCGCTGGCCCGGATCGCCCGCTACCGTGACATCGTCACCCGCCAACGCACCCAGCAGAAATTCCTGCTGGGCTGGATCAACCGCAGTCTGCAAGAGGCCAGAGTATGAACCCGTTGGCACTGGGAGGCATCGTGCAGGCCGTCGGCCAGCTCGCCGATGACCTGATCACGACCGACAAGGAGCGCTTGGATGCCGAGCTCGAGCTGCGCCGGCTGGGCCTGGAGGCCGCCAAGGTCGAGGCGGACCTGGCGCGCGGCCAGCTCGAGGTGAACCGGACCGAGGCCGCGAGCAGCAGTCTGTTCGTGTCGGGCTGGCGACCCGCGATCGGCTGGATCGGCGCGGCGGCGCTGGGCTACCAGTTCCTGGCCTACCCGCTGCTGGTCTGGGTCTGGGCCCTGCTGCAGGCGCGCGGCGTGGTGCCGGCGGGTTTGCAGTCCCCGCCCATGCTCGACACCGATGCGCTGTGGGTTGTGCTATCGGGCATGCTGGGCATTGCGGGCCTGCGCAGCGTCGAGAAGGTCAAGGGGGTGTCGCGGTGAGCGAGAGCCGCCGGCACCAACCTCACGAGCAGCCCGCCATTCCCAAGCACCTGCGCAAGCAGCTGACCCGCCAGCAGCGCCAGGAAGAACAGGACCTGCTGCGCCGCTACGACGACCTGCCGATCAACGACCGGGAGCCGCTTCTTCGGTGGATGTGAGATGGCGCGCGATAATCAAGCTATGAGAAGGTGAAGTTTTGCCAATGGTGGCAATAAATAGCTGGCAGAATTTTTAAGCTATTGATTCATAAGAGTAAAAAAACCCTTTACACGGAAGATGTCGGCGGTTCGAGCCCGTCAGGACCCACCATCCCCCTCAAGCCCCCGTCACTCTCAGCCACAGCAGCACCAGCACGCCCAGCGCCAGCAGCAGCGTCAGGCCCTGCCAGAAGCGCAGCGGCTGGCGCTCGATCAGCGGGCTCGGGCCTTGGCGCTGATACTGGGGCCCGGGACGGCGCAGGTCCTGCACGAACTCCGACAGCGCCTCCTGCCGCTTGCCGGGTTGAGCGTGCAGCGCGCGGCGCAGCACGGCATCGAGCCAGGGTGGCAGATCGGGCCGCAGGCTGCGCAGCTCGATGTAGCGCAACCGCCTGAGCTCGTCCGGCGTGCGCAGCCTGGTTACCTGCAGGCCGTAGGGCAGCTGGCCGCTGAGCATCTGGTAGGTGATCACCGCCAGCGAGAACAGCTCCGACCGCACCGAGCCGCCGCCGCCGATGAAATATTCGGGCGCGGTGTATTGCAGCGAACCCAGGATCGCCTGCGCACCGGCCTGCTCCGTGCCCTCGGTCAGTCCGGCGACATGGGTCGAGGCCAGGTCGATGATCCTGATCGTGCCGCTGCGGTCCAGCATCAGGTTCTCGGGCCGCAGGTCCTGATGCAGCATCTCCTTGCGATGAAAGGCCTGCAAGCCCCGGGCCACCTGCTCGACGATGCCGCGCACCTGGTCGAGATCGGGCGCCGGATGGTCGACCATCCACTGCGCCAGCGTCTGGCCGTCGACATATTCCAGCGCGACATACAGATGCTCGCGCCGGCGCTCGGCCATGCCGGCTCGCACCACATGCGGGCTGTCGATCCGGCGCGCGATCCATTCCTCCAGCAGGAAACGGTCGAGGTAGGCCGGGTCTTCGCGCATGTCGACCGAAGGGGTCTTCAGCACCACCGCCTGGCCGCTGTCCAGGTCTGTCGCCAGGTAGACATGGCTGCGCGCGCTCAGCTGGAGCTCGCGCACGATCCGGTAGCCCTCGAACTCGCTGCGCGGCCGCAGGGGCGGCGGCAGGCGCAGGCCTTCGCGCCGGGCCTGCAGCTGGCTGGCCTGCGCATCGGGCAGGGCGTCGATGCGCACCAGCTGCAGCGTCAGGTTGTCCTGGCTGCCGCGCTCGAGCGCCGTCGCGACCAGCTCGGCCGCGGCCGCCTCCAGGTCATCGGCATGGCGGGCCAGCGCCGCCTGCACGCTGGCCGCGTCGAGTGCTTCGTAGGCGCCGTCGGTCGCCAGCAGGTAGACCTCGCCGACCTCGGTCAGCCAGCTGCGGTAGTCGATCTCGACCGTCGGTCCCGCGCCCAGCGCCCGGCCGAGGTAGCTCTCGACCGAGGATACGCGCACGCGGTGATCCTCGGTCAGCTGCTCCAGCGCCTGGGCATGCAGGCGGTAGACGCGGGTGTCGCCCACATGCAGCAGATGGGCCTCGCGCCCCTTGAGGATCAGGGCGCTGAAGGTGCAGACATGGCCGCGATCGCGGTCGAAGCGCGCCGGGCCGCGCTGGGTCTGGGCATGAAGCCAGGAGTTGCCGGCCTCCAGCACGCACTGGGCGGCGCGCCGGACCGACCATGCCTCGGAGGTGCAGTAGTAATCGTCCAGGAAGCCACGCACGGCGGCGGCGCTGGCGATCTGGCTGACGGCGCTGCTGCTGATGCCATCGGCCAGGGCCAGGGCGATGCCCTTGCTCGCCAGCAGCGGCCCGCGCGGCACCATCGCGCCATGGAAATCCTGGTTGACGGGCTTGCGGCCGGCCTGCGAGTGCTGGCCGAGCGTGACCCGCAGGCCCGCGCTCATGGCGTCGCGCCGGAGTGGGTCGCCAGTCCCGCCGGGGCCGCCAGGGCGGCGATCCAGCACTCCGGCCTGGCTCTCATCGCGCCGCGACGCGCTTGGGGGCGGTCTTGTAATGGGTCGAGTAGAGCGTCGCGCCGACGAAGGTCAGCCCGCCGACCAGGTTGCCGAGCACGGTCGGGATCTCGTTCCAGATCACGTAGTCCATGATCGTGAAGTGGCCGCCGAGCATCAGGCCCGAGGGGAACAGGAACATGTTGACGACCGAATGCTCGAAGCCCATGTAGAAGAAGACCAGGATCGGCATCCACATGCCGATGACCTTGCCCGAGACGGTGCTCGACATCATGGCCGCCACGACGCCGGTCGACACCATCCAGTTGCACATCACGCCGCGCACGAACAGCGTCAGCATGCCGGCCGCGCCATGGGCGGCATAGCCGACCGTGCGGCCCTCGCCGATGGCGCCGATCTTCTGGCCGACCGCGTTCGGGGCTTCGGTGAAGCCGAAGGTGAAGATGATGGCCATGAACAGGGCCACGGTCAGGGCGCCGGCGAAGTTGCCCAGGAACACCAGCGACCAGTTGCGCAGCACGCCGCTCCAGGTCGCGCCCGGGCGGCGGTCGAACACCGCCAGCGGGGTCAGGGTGAAGACGCCGGTCAGCAGGTCGAAGCCCATCAGGTACAGCATGCAGAAACCGACCGGAAACAGCAGCGCGCCGATCAGCGGGTTGGCGGTGTTGACCGAGACCGTGACCGCGAAGGCCGCCGCCAGCGCGAGGATGGCGCCAGCCATGTAGGAGCGGATCAGGGTGTCCCGGGTGGACATCAGCAGCTTGGATTCGCCGGCATCGACCATCTTGGTCACGAATTCGGCGGGAGCGAGGTAGGCCATCGCAATTCCTTGGAAGAGGGGAGAGGGGAAAAACGAAAAAACGGTGCCGCCTTTCCGCCACCGGCATGAGCCGCGGCAGGAGGGGGACACCGTCATACATCTGTGACAGCCCCGGGCAAGCATCTGCCTCGGGACTGGTCGTCAAGCCGTCGTTAGCTCGATCGAGAGGGTAAAGCAGCTTTCATGCCAGTTTTATTCGAAACCGGCCCGCCCGATGGCTGGTCCGAATGAACCAGATTGGTGCGATCGGGCTCAGTTCTGGTGCGATCCCGGCTTGG
Source organism: Pseudomonadota bacterium (assembly GCA_039804875.1). Classification (GTDB taxonomy): domain Bacteria; phylum Pseudomonadota; class Gammaproteobacteria; order Burkholderiales; family Burkholderiaceae_C; genus Malikia. The sequence goes on from JBDLVJ010000190.1 coordinate 5,486, forward strand.
CCCCGAAGACCAGGTCGGGCAGGCTCAGCGTGGCCTGCGCCACGTCTATCAGCCGGCGGTTGTGGTCCATCGAGGCCTTTTGCAGCGCGCGGTAGGCCGCTTCCTCGTTCAGCCCGAGCCGCGACATCAGGGCGCCCTTGGCCCGTTCGATCACCTTGCGCTCCTGCATGACGCGGCGCGCCGCCTCGAGCTCGGCCTCCATGCTGGCCAGCCGTTCGGACTGTGCCTGAAGCCAGTCGGCCAGCGCCGGGCGCGGTGCCGCCGTTCCCGCTGGCAGGCTGAGCTCGTCGCTCTGGAACAGGCGTTCCACCGCCGGCGGCTGGGGCGGCGGGTTCTCCAGCCACTGCCGCAGCAAGCCTTCGGAATCCAGCAGGTCCTGCTCGGCGTTGCGGAGCTGCTGTTCGCAGGCCTGGCGCAGGCAGTCGACCAGCCGCACCTGCAGCTCCCAGAGCTCGGAGATGCGGGCGCTGGAGACCTCGAACCAGCTGTCGCTCTGCAGGCTGTCGAGCGTCGCGCCGGGCTTGGCCGCGCACAGCGTGCGGCGCAGGCGTTCGAGCCGGGCCACCTGGGGCGCGAGCTGCTGCTGCTGCCAGAGCTGGCGCAAGGCCGGTTCGGCGAAGGCCTCGAACACCTGCAGGCTGCGTTCCTGGCCATCGATCAGGTCGATGATCTGCTGCTGCCCGGCTTCGCTGCAGACGCCCGAGCCGAACAGCTGCGCGCCGACGGCCCGCTCCTGGCCCGCCGCTTCCTTGCCCTGCACCAGATGGAAGAAGGCCACCAGCAGGCGCGATATCTCCGGCTGCAGCGGGGCATCGGCGAGCTGGAAGATCAATTCCATCAGGCCGGCGATCAAGCGGCTGAAGGTCGTGACCGCCTCGTCCGGGCTCGCCTGCCCCCGCCCGATCCGGGCGCGGAACTTCGCCAGCGCGTCGAGCTCGAGCAGCGCGGTGGCCATCAGCGACAGCATGCGGGTCGAGGCGCCACGGGCCGGGGCCTGTTGCTCGCTGAACAGTGCGAACAGGCTCAGCTCGATCGCGTCGGCCTGCTCCATGGCCAAGCGCCGTTCGGCCATGAAGCGCTGACCGCCCGAGGCCAGGTAGAGGCTGGACGCCCCTCGCTCGCGCTGCAGCGCATGGATCAGCTGGCCGGTGACATCGGCCAGTTCGACCCGTCCGGCCAGATGCCGCATGAGCTCTATTTCCAGCTGCTTGGCGCGCAGCACCAGATGGGAGGCAGACAGTTGCATCGAAAGACCTCAGCCCAGGCTGACCAGCACCCGCTGGTTGTCGGCGCGCACCGGATAGGCGCGCACCGAGTGTTCGGGCGCCTCTAGGCATTCGCCGCTGTTCAGGTCGAAATGGTGCTTGTAGAGCGGCGAGGCCACGACCAGGCGCTGGCCGAGATTGCCGACCAGGCCGCGCGACAGCACGCTGGCCTGCGACTTGGGGTCGAAGTTGTCGATCGCGAAGAACCGGTCGGCGCCGACGCGGAAGATCGCGACATGCCGCTGCTCGACCCGGGCGCAGACGCCGGTGTCGGGCAGGATGTCGTCGATCGCGCAGACGGCGGTCCAGTGCGGGCTGGCGGGGCTGGTGGAAGTCATGGGGGAGTCCTCTCGCAAGGGGTCAGGCCAGCGCCGTGGCGCTGACAGTCAGGGTGGGGCGTTCCTCGGGGCGCGCCGGACGGATCTGGCCGCGCTCCTCGATGAACACGATATGTTCGTCGGGCTGGTCGCTGTTGACGAAGGAGCGGAAGCGCTTGCGCGTGTCCGGGTCGCTGACCGCAGCCTTCCATTCGCAGGCATAGCTGTCGACCACCTGCTGCATCTGGTGTTCGAGCTCGGCCGCGATGCCCAGGCTGTCCTTCAATACCACGTCC
>JBDLVJ010000191.1:0-7928 GCA_039804875.1 Pseudomonadota bacterium
CAGCAGCTGAGCGACCGCGTCGGCCTGCTGTTCCTGGTCGCGGTCGGACTCGGGCTGTTCTCGGCCGCGCGCTTCGATCTGGTCAGCTGGCGGGGCGAGCGCGTCACGGCCGACCTGCGCCAGGCGGTCTACGCCCATGTGCTGGAGCAAAGCCCCGAGTTCTTCGAGACCACCCCGACCGGCGAGGTGCTGTCGCGCCTGACGACCGACACCACCCTGGTCCAGACCGTGATCGGCTCCTCGCTGTCGATGGGACTGCGCAACGCCGTCATGGGCGTCGGGGCGCTGGTGATGCTGGTCTGGACCAATCCCTACGTGATGGTCCAGGTCGGCCTGCTGATCCTGCTGGTGGTGCTGCCGGCGATGGGCTTTGGCCGGCGCGTGCGCAAGCTCTCGCGCGCCAGCCAGGACCGGATCGCCGACTCGAGCGCGCTGGCCGCCGAGGTACTCGACGCCATCGCCGTGGTGCAGAGCTTCACCGCGCAGGCACGCGAGGCGACCCGCTTCGAGGCCGCGACCGAGCAGGCCTTCCAGACCGCCGTGCAACGTTCACGCTCGCGCGCAATACTGGTGGCGTTCGTCATCATCGCGAGCTCGGCGCTGCTGCTGTGGGCGCTCTACCAGGGCAGCCAGGCGGTGATGGCGGGCCGCATCAGCGCCGGCCAGCTGGGCCAGACGGTGTTCTACGCGCTGATCCTGGCCGGGGCGGTGGCCGTGCTGGGCGAGGTCTATGGCGACCTGTTGCGCGCAGCAGGCGCCACCGAGCGGCTGATGGAGCTGCTGTCGGCCCGCTCGCCGATCAGCTCGCCGCCCGACCCGCTGCCCGCGCAGTCGCCCGCTGGCGGCAGCCGGATCGCGCTGCAGGCGGTGACTTTCCACTACCCGTCGCGCCCCGGCACGGCGGCGCTGCAGGATGTCACGCTCGAGGTCGAGGCCGGCGAGACCATCGCCCTGGTCGGCGCCAGCGGAGCCGGAAAAAGCACGGTGTTCCAGCTGCTGCTGCGCTGCTACGACCCCGGGCAGGGCCGGATCCTGCTCGACGGCCAGCCGATCGAGCGGCTGGCGCTCGACGAGCTGCGCCAGCGCATCGGCATCGTGCCGCAGGACGCGGTGCTGTTCTCGGGCACGGCGCTGGACAACATCCGCTACGGCCGTCCCGAGGCGAGCGACGCCGAGGTCAAGCAAGCCGCCAGGGCGGCGTTCGCGCATGACTTCATCGAAGCCCTGCCGGAAGGCTACGCCAGCTTCCTCGGCGAGCGCGGCGTGCGGCTGTCGGGCGGACAGCGCCAGCGCCTCGCGATCGCGCGCGCGCTGCTGAAGAACCCGCCACTGCTGCTGCTCGACGAGGCGACCAGCGCGCTCGACGCCGAAAGCGAGCACATGGTACAGGCCGCGCTGAGCGCCGCCATGCGCGACCGCACGACGCTGGTGATCGCGCACCGGCTCTCGACCGTGCAGCAGGCCGACCGCATCATCGTGCTCGATCAGGGGCGCATCGTCGAGCAGGGCCGGCACGAGGCCCTGATGGCGGCCGGCGGGGTCTACGCCCGGATGGCGGCCTTGCAGCTGATGCCCTGATTCCCGGTACGACCGGTTCCGTTTTCCAGCTTTCGATCTTTCTAGCCTTCCGACCTTTCCGATGAAGCCTCGATTGTCCAGCCCCGCACCGGCAGCGCCGACAGCTGCCAACCCCGCCCTGACACAGGCCGACTGCCGCGCTGCATCAAGGTGGCGAGCATGACGCTGTCGTCGCGACTGCTGCAGGCCTGGCAGCGCCGCGGCCCGCTGGCCGCCCTGCTCTGGCCGGTTTCGCAGCTCTACGCCGCGCTGATGGGGCTGCGCCGGCTGGCCTACCGCAGCGGCATCAAGCGCAGCGAACGGCTGCCGGTGCCGGTGCTGGTGGTCGGCAACGTGGTGGTCGGCGGCGCCGGCAAGACACCGACCGTGATCGCGCTGCTGCGCCATCTGCGCGCCCAGGGCTGGAACCCGGGCGTGATCTCGCGCGGCTACGGCCGCGAGGGCGACGGCTGCCACGAGATCGGCCCCGACAGCAGCAGCCGCGAGGCCGGCGACGAGCCGCTGCTGATCGCGCGCGCCACCGGCGCTCCGCTGGCCGTCGGGCGCCGCCGCGCCGAGGCCGGCCGACTGCTGCTGGCGCGCCACCCCGAGCTCGACCTCCTGGTCTGCGACGACGGCATGCAGCACTGGGCGCTGGCGCGCGACCTGACGGTGGTGGTGTTCGACGAGCGCGGCTGCGGCAACGGCTGGCTGCTGCCGGCCGGCCTGCTGCGCGAGCCCTGGCCGGCGCGCGCCTGGGGTGATGGCGACGCGGGCGAGCTGCTGGTGCTGCGCACGGCGCGGCCCGGCGTCGAGCTGTCGCCGCTGCCGGCCGCGCAGTCCGGCGGCCAGGTGCATCTGGCGCAGCGCGAGCTGGCGGCCGAGGCCATCGATCCGCATGGCGCGCGGCGCCCGCTGTCCGACTTCGCGCTGCCGGGCGGCGACGCGGTCGGGGCGCTGGCCGGCATCGCCCAGCCACAGCGCTTCTTCGAGATGCTGCGCGCGCGCGGCCTGCAGCTGGCGCAGACGCTGGGGCTGCCCGACCATGCCGACGGCGCCGCACTGCTGGCCGCGCTGCAGGGACCACCGGCAACGGCGCAATCGGCAACCCAATCGGCAACCCAATCGGCCGGCCGGCCGGCACCGTCGCCGGGCCTGCGCTGGCTCTGCACCGAGAAGGACGCGGTCAAGCTGTTCCCGCTGCTGGCCGGCCAGCCCGGGCTCGAAGTCTGGGCAGTGCCGCTCGAGCAGGAGCCGGCGCCCGAGTTCTGGCCTCAGCTCGATCTGGCGCTGAACCGGGTGCGGGAGCGACTATCATTCGCTCATGGACGCCAAACTGCTTGAATTGCTGGTCTGCCCCGTCACCAAGGGCCCCCTGATCTACCTGCGCGAGTCGCAGGAACTCGCCTCGCGCAGCGCGCGCCTGGCCTATCCGGTGCGCGACGGAATCCCGATCCTGCTCGAGAACGAAGCGCGCGAGATCGGCGAGGAAGAAGCCGAGCGCCTGGCCCGCAGCGTCAGCCAGCTGCCATGAGCACCGCAGCCGAGCGCGACGCACAGTTCCATGTGCTGATCCCGGCCCGGCTGGCCTCGAGCCGGCTGCGCAACAAGCCGCTGGCCGACATCGGGGGCAAGCCGATGATCGTGCGCGTGGCCGAGCGCGTGCGCCTGAGCCGGGCCATCTCCTGCGTGGTCGCGACCGACGACGCGCAGATCCTCGCGGCCTGCCGCGAGGCCGGCGTCGACGCCCTGCTGACGCGCGCCGACCACCCGAGCGGCAGCGACCGGCTGGCCGAGGCCTGCACCCTGCTGGGCCTGCCCGATAACGCGATCGTGGTCAACGTGCAAGGCGACGAGCCGCTGATGGACCCGGCGCTGATCGAGGCGGTCGCGGCCGAACTGCAACGCCGCCCCGACTGCGTCATGAGCACGGCCGCGCACGCGATCGAGCACGCGGGCGAATTCGCCAACCCGAACGTGGTCAAGGTGGTGCTGGACCGGCGCAGCACGGCGCAGTACTTCAGCCGCGCGCCGATCCCCTGGTGGCGCGACGGCATGGCCGAGGCCTGGAGCGAAGGCATCGTGGAGCTGCCACAGAACCCGCTGCCGCTGCGCCATGTCGGCATCTACGGCTACCGGGTCGGCTTTCTCAGGCAGTTCCCCGGCCTGGAACCGGCCCCGACCGAGCAATGCGAGTCGCTCGAACAGCTGCGCGTGCTCTGGCATGGCGAGCGCATCGCGGTCCATGTCTGCGAGCAGGCACCGGGCCCGGGCGTGGACACGCAGGCCGACCTCGAACGGGTGCGCGAGATCTTCGCCGCACAAGGCTGAAGCCTGGCGCGGACCGGGCTAGGGATCTTCCCGCAGTAAGCTGGACGACAAGTCCCGCATGCTATCCTTGGCTGTTTGCCCAGGAGGGGCAGGCGGCGAGGAACCGCGAGACAACCGTTTGACATATTAACGACAAGGAAACCCATGCGATTGATCCTGTTGGGCGCCCCCGGCGCAGGCAAAGGCACCCAGGCCAACTTCATCTGCCAGAAGTACGGCATTCCCCAGATCTCGACCGGCGACATGCTGCGCGCCGCGGTCAAGGCCGGCACCCCGCTCGGCCTGGAAGCCAAGAAGGTCATGGATGCCGGCGGCCTGGTCAGCGACGAGCTGATCATCAATCTGGTCAAGGACCGCATCGCCCAGCCCGACTGCGCCCAGGGTTTCCTGTTCGACGGCTTCCCGCGCACGATTCCGCAGGCCGACGCGATGAAGGCTGCCGGCGTCAAGCTCGACTACGTGCTCGAGATCGACGTGCCGTTCGACGCCATCATCGAGCGCATGAGCGGTCGCCGCTCGCACCCGGCTTCGGGCCGCACCTACCATGTCAAGTTCAACCCGCCCAAGGTCGAGGGCATCGATGACGTGACCGGCGAGCCGCTGGTGCAGCGCGCCGACGACCAGGAAGAGACCGTCAAGAAGCGGCTGGACGTCTACAGCGCCCAGACCCGCCCGCTGGTCGACTACTACGGCGACTGGGCCAAGGCCGAGCCGGCCGCTGCCCCCAAGTACCGCGCCATCAGCGGCACCGGCGGCGTCGACGAGATCACCGCGCGCGCCTTCGAGGCGCTGGCGAGCTGATCCGCGCGGCACAGGCCCCTGCGGCCTGTAGCGTGTGAAAAAACCCCTGGGCCACAAGGCTGCAGGGGTTTTTTGTTGCTGAACTGATCCTGATCCTGTCAGCCGCGCCGGGCCAGCAAGGCCCTGGCCACGCGCGAGTGGGTCGGCCGGCCCAGCGCGGCGCTGATGAAGGCGCCCGCGTCGACCAGCGCGTCGAGGTCGATGCCGGTCTCGATGCCCATGCCGTGCAGCAGGTAGACCAGGTCCTCGGTCGCGACGTTGCCGGTCGCACCCTTGGCATAGGGACAGCCGCCCAGTCCCGCCACCGAGGACTGGAAGTTCCAGACCCCCAGCTGCAGCGCGGCCAGCGTATTGCTGAGCGCCTGGCCATAGGTGTCGTGGAAATGGCCGCTGACCTGGTCGAGCTCGTAGACCTTGAGCGTGGCCTCGATCGCGCGCTGCACCTTCAGCGGGGTGCCGACGCCGATGGTGTCGGCGACATCGACCCGCTGCACGCCGATGGCCTTCATCAGGCCGGCCAGCATTTCGACCCGCTCGGGCGCGATCTCGCCCTCGTAGGGGCAACCGACCGTGCAGCTCATGGCGCCGCGCACCTGGATGCCGGCAGCCAGCGCGGCCTGCACGACGGGCGCGAAGCGCTCCATGCTCTCGGCGATGCTGCAGTTGATGTTCTTCTGGCTGAAGGCCTCGCTGGCGGCGCCGAAGACGACGATCTCGTCGGGCCGGTCGGCCAGCGCGGCTTCGAAGCCCTTCAGGTTGGGCGTCAGCACCGAGTAGCGCACGCCGGCGCGCCGTTCGATGCCGCTCATGACCTGGTGGTTGTCGGCCATCTGCGGCACCCATTTCGGGCTGACATAGCTGGTGACCTCGATCTCGCGCAGGCCGGCAGCCTGCAGGCGCTGCACCAGTTCGACCTTGACCGCGGCCGGCAGCGGTTGCTTCTCGTTCTGCAGGCCGTCGCGCGGCCCGACCTCGACCAGCCGGACAGTGGGGGGGTAGTTCATGCTGATTCCTCTGCGGTTTCAGGCCGGTTCGAGTTCGAGCTTGAGCAGTTCGGCGCCCTCGCCGACCTGGTCACCGACCGCATACAGCAGCTCGGCCACCACGCCGGCGGCGGGTGCGGCGATGGTGTGCTCCATCTTCATGGCCTCCATCACCGCGAGCGGCTGGCCCTGGGCAACCCGTTCGCCGGCCGCGACCAGGAAGGCGACCATCTTGCCCGGCATCGGCGCGGTCAGGCGCCCGGCCTCGGCGCCGCTGTAGCCGGCGTGCGCCAGCAGGTCGATCTCGACCAGCTGCGCGGCCCCCTGCGGCGTGAAGACCTCGACCCGTTCGCCGTCGAGGTAGACCGTGGCCCGGCTACGCTGCGCGCCAAAGCGGATGTCGAGCGCCCAGTCGCCGTCCTGGCGCGGCGCGAATTGCAGCGGCCCCGCAACGGCTGTCGCGCCCTCGCCCACGCTCAGCTGCAGCGCGGCGTCGCGGTGATAGGACAGCGTGGCGGCCACGCGCTCGCCGAGGTAGTCGAAGGCGAAGCGGCGCGCGCAGACGCCATGGCTGCGCCAGCCGTCGGTCTTGCTGAACGGGTCAGCCCCCTCGGCGGCGCGCTCGGCCAGCAAGGTCTGGGAAACGGCTGCGGCGACCGCCAGCGGCAGGCCAACCTCGTCCTGGCCGAACAGCACGGCGCGCTCGCGCTCGATCAGCGCGGTGTCGAGGTCGGCGCCAGCGAATGACGGGCTGCGCAAGACGCGGCGCAGGAACTGGACGTTGGTCGACAGGCCGACGATATGGGTCCGGGCCAGCGCCTGCTCGAGCCGGGCCAGCGCCTGCTCGCGCGTGTCGCCATGCACGATCAGCTTGGCCACCATCGAGTCATAGAAGGGGCTGATCGCATCGCCCTCGCGCACGCCGTCGTCGAAGCGCACCGGCGCGATCTGGAAGCTGTCATGCGCGGGCTTGCGGTAGTGGTCGAGCCGGCCGGTGGCGGGCAGGAACTGGCGCTCGGGGTTCTCGGCGCAGATGCGGGCCTCGATCGCGTGACCCTTGATCTGCAACTGGTCCTGGCGCAGCGGCAGCGGCTCGCCGGCGGCCACGCGCAGCTGCCACTCGACCAGGTCGAGCCCGGTGATGGCCTCGGTCACCGGGTGCTCGACCTGCAGCCGGGTGTTCATCTCCATGAAGAAGAAGTTCATGTCGCCGCCGGCGCGCTGCTCGACGATGAACTCGACCGTGCCGGCGCCGACGTAATTCACCGCGCGCGCGGCCGCGACCGCCGCCAGGCCCATCTGCGCACGCAGTTCAGGCGTCAGCCCCGGCGCCGGCGCTTCCTCCAGCACCTTCTGGTGCCGGCGCTGCACCGAGCAGTCGCGCTCGAACAGGTAGACGATGTTGCCGTGCGCATCGCCAAAGACCTGGATCTCGATGTGGCGCGGGCGCTGGACATATTTCTCGATCAGCACCGCGTCGTCGCCAAAGCTGTTGCGCGCCTCGCGCTGGCAGGACGCCAGCGCGGCGGCGAAGTCCTCGCTGCGGTCCACCGCGCGCATGCCCTTGCCGCCGCCGCCCGCGCTGGCCTTGATCAAGACTGGGTAGCCGATGCGGTCGGCCTCGGCCTGCAGCAGCGCGGGGTCCTGGTTGGCGCCGTGATAGCCGGGCACCAGCGGCACGCCGGCGCGCTCCATCAGCTGCTTGGACTCAGCCTTCAGACCCATGTCCTTGATCGCCGAAGGCGGCGGGCCGATGAAGACCAGCCCGGCGTCGGCGCAGGCCTGGGCGAATTCCTCGTTCTCGCTCAAAAAGCCGTAGCCGGGGTGGATGGCCTGGGCGCCACTGGCCTTGGCCGCTGCCAGGATCGCTGGCCAGCGCAGATAGCTGTCCTTGGGCGAGCTGGCGCCGATGTGGACCGCCTCGTCGCAGGCCGCGACATGCTTGGCGCCGGCGTCGGCGTCCGAATAGACCGCGACGGTCTCGATGCCGAGGCGGCGCGCGGTGGCGGCGACGCGGCAGGCGATTTCGCCACGGTTGGCGATCAGGATTTTCTTGAACATGTCGGGTCTCCTCAGGCCAGCCAGGCTGGCTGGCGTTTTTGCAGGAAGGACTGCACGCCCTCCCTGCCCTCGGTGCTGGAGCGGATGTCGGCAATCGCCTCGACCGTCTGGGCGATCAGCGCTGCGTCGATCTCGCGCTGCGCGACGTCCTGCAGCAGGCGCTTACAGGCGCGCACGGCGGCCGGGCTCGCGTTG
>JBDLVJ010000192.1:0-4181 GCA_039804875.1 Pseudomonadota bacterium
AGCGTGCGAACCGACAGTCCCAGCACGCGGGAAAATCCAGACTGCGACAGACCGGCGTCGGCACGAAGGCCTTGCAGCAGCGCCGCAACTTCGGAATTGCCCGATTCAGGCCGCTTTGCCATGCAGCACCTCGACTGGCAGCACGCCCTGCTCGGATGCCTCCAGGAACACCATCTCGACGATGATGCCATCGGCCGCGTAGCTGATGTGGGTGTTCTAGTCCTGCGAGGCCTCGCGCACGATGGGCTTGTCGGACAGGTGCAGGACCAGGGTGTCTTCGACCAGACGCTTGAAGGCCCACAGGTGGGTCTCGTCTTTATATCGGGTATTGCCCGCGATGGAGTCTTGAAACGCTCGCCACCGGCCCCCAAGTCCGAGACAATCAACGAATACGGAGGTACTGGATGCGAGCTGACAAACTTACCACCAAGTTCCAGGAGGCGCTGGGCGAAGCCCAGACCCTGGCGCTGGGCAACGACCACGCTTATATCGAGCCGGCTCATGTGCTGGCGGCCATGCTGGCGCAGCCGGACGGCCCGAGGTCGCTGCTGCAGCGTGCCGGGGCCAACCTTGTGCTGCTGGCCCAGGCAGCCGAGCTGGCCATCAAGAAGCTGCCCCAGGTCCAGGGCCAGGAGCAGATCCAGGTCGGACGCGACATGATCAGCCTGCTGCAGGCGGCCGAGAAGGACGCGATCAAGCGCGGCGATCAGTTCGTCGCCAGCGAATCCTTCCTGCTGGCGCTGGCCGACGGCAAGACCGATCTCGCTGCCGCCGCGCGCCAGGCCGGCTTGCAGCGCAAGACCCTGGAAGCCGCGATTGTCGCGGTGCGTGGAGGACAGAGCGTGGACAATCCGGAAGCCGAAGGCCAGCGCGAGGCGCTGAAGAAATACACCCTTGACCTGACCGAGCGCGCGCGCGCCGGCAAGCTCGACCCGGTGATCGGGCGCGACGACGAGATCCGGCGCGCGATCCAGGTGCTGCAGCGCCGCAGCAAGAACAATCCGGTCCTGATCGGCGAGCCCGGCGTCGGCAAGACCGCGATCGTCGAGGGCCTGGCCCAGCGCATCGTCAACGGCGAGGTGCCCGACACGCTGCGCGAAAAGCGGGTGCTGGTGCTCGACATGGCGGGCCTGCTGGCCGGCGCCAAGTTCCGTGGCGAGTTCGAGGAGCGGCTCAAAGCCGTGCTGAAGGAGGTCGCCCAGGACGAGGGCCGCATCATCCTGTTCATCGACGAGCTGCACACCATGGTCGGCGCCGGCAAGGCCGAGGGCGCGATGGACGCCGGCAACATGCTGAAACCCGCCCTGGCGCGCGGCGAGCTGCACTGCATCGGCGCGACCACGCTGGACGAATACCGCAAGTACATCGAGAAGGATGCCGCGCTCGAGCGCCGCTTCCAGAAGGTGCTGGTCGACGAGCCCAGCGTCGAGGACACGATCGCGATCCTGCGCGGCCTGCAGGAGCGCTACGAGAAGCACCACAACGTCGACATCACCGATCCGGCCATCGTCGCGGCGGCCGAATTGAGCCACCGCTACATCACCGACCGCTTCCTGCCCGACAAGGCGATCGACCTGATCGACGAGGCGGCGGCCAAGATCAAGATCGAGCTCGACTCCAAGCCCGAGGTGATGGACAAGCTCGACCGCCGCATGATCCAGCTCAAGATCGAGCGCGAGGCGATCAAGCGCGAGAAGGACGAGGCCTCCCGCAAGCGGCTGGCGCTGATCGAGGAGGAGCTCGAGAAGCTGCAGCGCGAGTACGACGATCTGGACCAGATCTGGAAGGCCGAGAAGGCCAGCGTCCAGACCTCGGGCGCGGTGCGCGAGGAGGTCGAGCGCGTCAAGCTCGAGATCGAGGACTGGAAGCGCAAGGGCGACTTCAACCGGGTCGCCGAGCTGCAGTACGGCAAGCTGCCCGAGCTGGAAAAGCGCCTGAAGGAGGCGCAGGCCAAGGAGGCCGCCGGTCCCGAGACCGCCAAGCGGCCCAAGCTACTACGGACCCAGGTTGGCGCCGAGGAGATCGCCGAGGTGGTGGCCCGCGCCACCGGCATCCCGGTCGCCAAGCTGATGCAGGGCGAGCGCGACAAGCTGCTGGCGATGGAGGACAAGCTGCACGGGCGCGTGGTCGGCCAGCACGAGGCGATCCAGGCCGTGGCCAACGCGATCCGGCGTTCGCGCGCGGGCCTGTCCGATCCGAACCGGCCGCTCGGCAGCTTCCTGTTCCTGGGTCCGACCGGCGTCGGGAAAACCGAGCTGTGCAAGGCGCTGGCCGGCTTCCTGTTCGACAGCGAGGACCACCTGATCCGCATCGACATGAGCGAGTTCATGGAGAAGCATTCGGTGTCGCGGCTGATCGGCGCGCCGCCCGGCTATGTCGGCTACGACGAGGGCGGCTACCTGACCGAGGCGGTGCGGCGCAAGCCCTACAGCGTGATCCTGCTCGACGAGGTCGAGAAGGCGCACCCCGATGTGTTCAACGTGCTGCTGCAGGTGCTCGACGACGGGCGCCTGACCGACGGCCAGGGCCGCACGGTGGACTTCAAGAACGCGGTGATCGTGATGACGTCCAACATCGGCTCGCAGCTGATCCAGGCCATGGTCGGCCAGGACGCCGAGGACATCAAGGATGCGGTCTGGGGCGAGTTGAAAGCCCATTTCCGGCCCGAGTTCCTGAACCGGATCGACGAGACGGTGGTGTTCCACGGCCTGGACGCCGCGCACATCGCCGCGATCGCCCGCATCCAGCTCCGGGTGCTGACCGAGCGGCTGGCCAAGCTCGACCTGCATCTGCAGGTCAGCGAGGCGGCGCTGGAGGAGCTGGCCAAGGTCGGCTTCGACCCGGTGTATGGCGCGCGGCCCCTGAAGCGCGCGATCCAGCAGCGGATCGAGAACCCGCTGTCGCGCCTGATCCTCGAGGGCAGGTTCGCGCCCCAGAGCGAGATCCCGGTCGATGTCGATCCGATCACGGCACCGGGCCAGTTCCAGTTCGGGCGCGTGGTGCACTGACCCGCCTTGCCGGCCGGTCCCGCCTTGGCGAGGGCTGGCCGATCCGCACAAAGCAAGACAGCCCTGAACAGGGCTGTCTTGCATGGGGGGCCGGAGTGCGGCTTACTGCACGCGGGCCTTCTTGATCAGGTTTTCCTGGTATTCCATCACCTTCTGCTGGGCCAGCGCCTGGACTATCTGCGGCTTGATCTGCTCGATCGGAGGCAGCTGCTGGCCCGGATTGCCGGCGGCGAAGCGGTCGTATTCGGCCTTGACATCGGCATCGCTGACCTGGGTCTTCTTCTGCTGCTCGGCGAACATCAGCGCGGCCATGACCTGCTGCAGCGCGATGGTGGCTTTCTGCTCGTAGCCCTTGGAGGCCTTGACGCCCTGCTGGCCGGCGGCCTGGACGAAGGTTTCGAGGTCGAGCAGGTGCTCGGTGATCTGGGCCTTGACCTGGTCGTCGACCGGACGGCCGCTGCGCTCGACCTGGGCCAGCATGGCGTCAATGCGGGCCTTGGACAGCGGCTTGCCGTTGACGCTGGCCGGCGCGTTGCCGCGCTGGGCCGCCTTGAGCAGTTGCTCGCGGTACTGGGCGAGCTTTTGCTGGCCCAGGTGCTGCTTGATTTCGGGCTTGAACTGCTCGATCGGGGGCATCTGGGCCGTGCGGATGTCATCGACCCGGATGATGTGCCAGCCGAACTGGCTCTTGACCGGCGCGTCGGTGAGCTGGCCCTTGTCGAGCTGCTGCATGGCGGTGGCGAACTCGGGCACGTAGTTGCCCGGCGCGGCCCAGTCGAGGTCGCCGCCGTTGGCGCCGGAGCCCGGGTCCTTGGACTTGGCTTTCGCCAGCTCCTCGAACGAGGCGCCACCCTTGATCTGCGCGATCAGGGCCTGGGCCTCGGACTCGCTCTCGACCAGGATGTGGCGGGCGCGGAATTCCTTGCCGGTGTTGCTGGCGGCGAACTTGTCGTATTCGGCCTTGATATCGGTCTCGCTGACCGGGTTCTTGCGCGCGAACTGTGTGAACAGTTCGCTGACCAGCACCTGTTGCAGCGCCAGTTCGGCCGCCTGCTTGTATTCGGGCCTGGTCTTGATGCCCTGCTGTTCGGCGGCCTGGGCGAAGATCTCGAGCTTGGTCAGGTGTTCCTTGACCTGACCCAGGGTGGCTTCGTCGACCGGACGACCGGATTG
>JBDLVJ010000193.1:0-2509 GCA_039804875.1 Pseudomonadota bacterium
GGCCAGGCGGCGCGGAAGAAGATCAGTCATGGGTGTCATACGATTTGTTGTCCAGTTCATGTGCGGCCAGCTTGCGCTGGCGTTCGCTGCCTTTGAAGATGCGGCGGATGACGACGAAGAACACCGGCACCAGGAACACCGCCAGCACGGTCGCGGTGATCATGCCACCCATCACGCCGGTGCCGATCGCGCGCTGGCTGGCCGAGCCCGCGCCGCTCGAGAGCGCCAGCGGCAGCACGCCGAGCATGAAGGCCAGCGAGGTCATGATGATGGGACGGAAGCGCAGGTGAGCGGCTTCCAGCGCCGCCTCGATCGCGCTCCTGCCCTGGGCCTGCAGGTCCTTGGCGAACTCGATGATCAGGATCGCGTTCTTGGCCGACAGGCCGATGATCGTGATCAGTCCGACCTGGAAGTAGACATCGTTGGCATAGCCGCGCAGCAGCGTCGCCACCAGCACGCCGAGCACGCCCAGCGGCACCACCAGGATCACCGCCAGCGGGATCGACCAGCTCTCGTAGAGCGCGGCCAGGCACAGGAACACCGCCAGGATCGCGAAGCCGTAGACGATGATGGCCTGCGCGCCGGCGAGCTTTTCCTCGCGCGACTGGCCGGTCCACTCGAAGCCCAGGCCGGGCGGCAGCTGGGCGGCGAGCCGTTCCATCTCGGCCATCGCCGCGCCGGTGCTGTGGCCCGGCGCGGCGCTGCCGCTGATGCGCATGGCCGGATAGCCGTTGTAGCGCACGGTCTGCATCGCGCCCGAGATCCAGCGCGTGCTGGCGAAGGCCGACAGCGGCACGGCCTGGCCGCTGGCGTTCATCACATGCAGCTTGAGCAGGTCGTCGGGCTGCATGCGCGCCGGCGCGTCGGCCTGCACCACCACGCGTTGCAGGCGGCCGGCGTTCGGGAAGTCGTTGATGTAGCTCGAGCCCAGCGTGGTCGAGATCGTCGCGTTGATGGCATCGAAGCCGACGCCGAGTGCCTGCGCCTTGTCGCGGTCGATGTCGAGCTGCAGCTGTGGCGCATCCTCCAGTCCGTCGGGGCGGACCTGGGCCAGCACCTGGCTCTGGCTCGCCAGGCCCAGCAGCTGGTTGCGCGCGCCCAGCAGCGCCTCGCGGCCCAGGCCGGCGCGGTCCTGCAGCCGGAACGAGAAGCCCGAGGCCGCGCCCAGCTCGGGGATCGGCGGCGGGCTCAAGGGAAAGATGAAGGCGTCGCGGATGCCCGACAGGGCACCGAAGGCGCGACCGGCCAGGTCCTGCGCCGAGCTGCCCGGCGCGTGGCGCTCGGACCAGTCCTTCAGCGTCACGAAGGCGAGCGCGGCGTTCTGGCCCTGGCCCGAGAAGGAAAAGCCCAGCACGCCGACCATGCTCTGGACCTCGGGCTGCTTGAGTATGAAGCCCTCGACCTGCTCCATCACGGCGCGGGTGCGCTCGCGCGTGGCGCCCGGCGGCAGCTGCACGTTGACCAGCAGCGTGCCCTGATCCTCGTTGGGCAGGAAGGAGGTCGGCAGTCGCAGATAGACCGTCGCCGCCACGCCGACGATGGCGCCATAGACCAGCAGCGAGCGCCCGGCGCGCGGCAGCAGCCGCCCGACCCAGCCCTCGTAGCCCTTGGCGCCGCGCGCGAAGCCACGGTTGAACCAGCCGAAGAAGCCGGCCTTGGCCTGCTGGTGGCCGGCCTCGACCGGTTTCAGCAGGGTGGCGCACAGCGCCGGCGTCAGCGACAGCGCGAAGAAGGCCGAGAAGGCGATCGAGACCCCCATCACGGTGGCGAACTGGCGGTAGATGTTGCCGACCGAGCCGCTGAAGAAGGCCAGCGGCACGAACACCGAGATCAGCACCACGGTGATGCCGACGATGGCGCCCGAGATCTGGCCCATCGCCTTGCGCGTGGCCTGTGGCGGCGACAGGCCTTCCTCGCTCATGATGCGCTCGACGTTCTCGACCACCACGATCGCGTCATCGACCACGATGCCGATCACCAGCACCATGCCGAACATGGTCAGCACGTTGATCGAGAAGCCCAGCGCCAGCAGCGCTGCGAAGGTGCCGAGCAGCGCCACCGGCACCACGATGGTCGGGATCAGCGTGTAGCGCCAGTTCTGCAGGAACAGGAACATCACCAGGAACACCAGCGCCACCGCTTCCAGCAGGGTCTTGGCCACCTGCTCGATCGAGATCCTGATGAAGCGCGAGCTGTCGTAGGGAATCTTCCACTGCATGCCGGCGGGGAAGAACTTCTCGAGCTCGTGCATCTTGGCGCGCACGGCCTCGGCCGTGGCCAGCGCGTTGCCGCTGGGCGAGAGCTGCACGCCGATGCCGGTCGAGGGCTTGCCGTTCAGGCGCGCCGAGGTCGCGTAGGCCTGGCCGCCGAGCTCGATGCGCGCGACATCCTTCAGCCGCACCGCCGAGCCGTCGGGGTTGGCGCGCAGCAGGATGCGGCCGAACTGCTCGACGCTCGAGAGCTGGCCGTTGACCACCACGGTCGCGGCGATGCCCTGGCCCGCCACGTT
>JBDLVJ010000194.1:0-4254 GCA_039804875.1 Pseudomonadota bacterium
GCTTCGACCCGGCAGAAGGTCGTGATCCTGTTCGAGGGCCGGGACGCGGCCGGCAAGGGCGGGGTGATCAAGCGCATCACCCAGCGCCTGAATCCGCGTGTCTGTCGCGTGGTTGCCCTGCCCGCGCCCAACGACCGCGAGCGCACCCAGTGGTATTTCCAGCGCTATGTCGCCCACCTGCCGGCTGCCGGCGAGCTGGTGCTGTTCGACCGCAGCTGGTACAACCGCGCCGGTGTCGAAAAGGTGATGGGCTTCTGCAACGACGACGAGTACGAAGAGTTCTACCGCTCGGTGCCCGAGTTCGAGCGCATGCTGGTGCGCTCCGGCATCCGGGTCATCAAGTACTGGTTTTCGATCAGCGACGACGAGCAGCATCTGCGCTTCCTGGGCCGCATCCACGATCCGCTCAAGCAGTGGAAACTCAGCCCGATGGACCTCGAGTCGCGCCGGCGCTGGGAGGATTACACCCAGGTCAAGGAAACCATGCTCGAGCGCACCCACATCGAGGAGGCGCGCTGGTGGATCGTCTCGGCCGACGACAAGAAGAAGGCGCGCCTGAACTGCATCCATCACCTGCTGACCCAGTTCGATTATCACGAGGTCGAGAAGCCGGAAGTCGTGTTGCCCGACCGCGAGCGCAATCCCGACTACATCCGGCACCCCGTGCCCAACTCCATGATCGTGCCGGCGGTCTACTGAAGATAATCACGCCCATGATCGACCATTCGCCCATTCATGTCCTGTTCCTGTGCAGCCACAACGCGGCGCGCAGCATATTGGCCGAGGCCATCCTGAACCATGTCGGCGGCGCGCGTTTTCGCGCCTTCTCGGCCGGCACCGCGCCCGCCCACGACCAGCGACCACACCCGCTGGCGCTCGAAGCGCTGCAAAGCGCGGGCCTGGACACGGCGGGCCTGCGCAGCAAGAGCTGGGACGAGTTCACCGGCCCCGACGCACCGGCGATGGATCTGGTCATCACGGTCTGCGACGACGCCCATGGCGAGACCTGCCCGGTCTGGCCCGGCCATCCGGCGATCGCGCACTGGTCCTTCCCCGATCCGATGCTGGCCCAAGGCGAGCCCGAAGCCCTGCTCGAGCTGTTCAAGCAGGTCATGCACCGCATGCACCAGCGGCTCGAACTGTTCATGAACCTGCCGCTGGCCAGCCTGGACCGGCTGGTGCTCGAAAGCCACGCCCGGGAAGTCGCCGCGCAGCACTGAGACCTGCAGCGCAGCCACACCGAGGCCGCCGGCTATTTGCCGGGCGGCCTTTTTTGATGGCTCAGATGGCGTGGCTCAGCTCAGGCCTGCGCCAGCATGGCCCGCCAGACCTTGATCGCGTCGACCGTCTCGCGCACGTCGTGCACGCGCACGATACGGGCGCCGCGCTCGAGCGCCAGCAGATGCGCCGCCACGCTGGCGGCCACGCGTTCGCCCGGGACCTCACGGCCGGTCACGGCGCCCAGCGAGGACTTGCGCGACCAGCCCGCCAGCAGCGGGTAGCCCAGCGCCAGCAGCTCCGGCTGGCGCGCCAGCAGCGCGAAGTTCTGCGCCACCGTCTTGCCAAAGCCGATGCCATAGTCAAGCACGATGCGCTCGGCGGCGACGCCGCCCTCGCGCAGCAGCTGCGCGCGCCGGTCCAGGAATTCCACCACCTGCGGCACCCCGTCACCCGTCATAGGCGCGATCTGCATGCTGCGGGGCTCCAGGTGCATGTGCATCAGGCAGACGCCGCAGGACGGATGACGCGCCACCACCTCGACGCCACTGCGCTGCCCGTGCTCGAACGGCCGCTGCAGCGCCCAGACATCGTTGATGATGTCGGCGCCCAGGTCCAGGCAAGCCC
This sequence comes from Pseudomonadota bacterium, assembly GCA_039804875.1. Lineage (GTDB taxonomy): Bacteria > Pseudomonadota > Gammaproteobacteria > Burkholderiales > Burkholderiaceae_C > Malikia. The sequence goes on from JBDLVJ010000194.1 coordinate 1,846, forward strand.
GCATCACCTCGGGCTTGTAGGTATCGATCGACAGCGGGACGCCGAGCTTGAGCGCCAGGCGCAACACGGGCAGCACCCGGTCGAGCTCGTCTTGCAGCGACACCGGCGGCGCGCCCGGGCGGGTCGACTCGCCGCCGATGTCAAGCAGGGTCGCGCCGTCCTTCAGCAGCCGCTCGGCATGGGCCAGCGCGCGCGCCGGGTCATCGTGCCGGCCACCGTCCGAGAAGGAATCGGGCGTCACGTTGACGATGCCCATGACCTGGGGCTGGCTCAGGTCGATCTCGAAACGGGTGGTTGTCCAGACAGGGGCTGGGTGCAGTTCGGCGGTCATGTCGGAGGCGCGGTGCGTGCGCTGGAATCAGGGAGGCAGAAATGAAAAACCGGGGTCAGGCCCCGGTCGGATGATGCTGGGCGCTTCAGGCCGCAGTGGGTGTCGGGTCGGTCTTGACCGAGGGCGGGCCGCCATCGCCGCCACCGGCGGGCGGATTGCGCGGCACGAAGTCCTTGGGCGCGCGCGGCGGCTTGCCGGCCATGATGTCATCGATCTGATCCATCTCGATCGTCTCCCACTCGAGCAGGGCCTTGGCCATCGCATGCATCTTGTCGCTGTGCTCCTCGATCAGGCGACGCGCCTGGCCGTACTGCTCGTCGATGATGCGGCGCACCTCGCTATCGACCTTGCGCATGGTGTCCTCGCTCATGTGCGTGGTCTTGGTGACCGAACGGCCCAGGAACACCTCGCCCTCGTTCTCGGCGTAGACCATCGGCCCCAGCGCCTCGCTCATGCCGTAGCGCATCACCATGTCGCGCGCGATCTGGGTCGCGCGCTCGAAGTCGTTGCTGGCGCCGGTGGTCATCTGGTGCATGAACACCTCCTCGGCGATGCGGCCACCGAACAGCATGCTGATCTGGTTCAGCATGAACTCGCGGTCGTAGCTGTAGCGGTCCTTCTCGGGCAGGCTCATGGTCACGCCCAGGGCGCGCCCGCGCGGGATGATGGTGACCTTGTGCACCGGATCGCACTTCGGCAACAGCTTGCCGATCAGCGCGTGGCCGGCCTCGTGGTAGGCGGTGTTGCGCCGCTCGTCCTCGGGCATGACCATCGACTTGCGCTCGGGGCCCATGATGATCTTGTCCTTGGCCTTCTCGAAGTCCTGCATCTCGACCACGCGCGCGCTGCGGCGCGCCGCCATCAGGGCGGCCTCGTTGCAGAGGTTGGCCAGGTCGGCGCCGCTCATGCCGGGCGTGCCGCGCGCGATGATGCCGGCGTTGACATCGGTGCCGAGCGGGACCTTGCGCATGTGGACATTGAGGATCTGCTCGCGGCCACGGATGTCGGGCAGCGTGACATAGACCTGGCGGTCGAAACGGCCAGGGCGCAGCAGCGCGGCGTCCAGGATGTCGGGCCGGTTGGTGGCGGCGATCACGATCACGCCGAGGTTGGTCTCGAAGCCGTCCATCTCGACCAGCATCTGGTTGAGCGTCTGCTCGCGCTCGTCGTTGCCGCCGCCGACACCGGCGCCGCGCTGACGACCGACCGCGTCGATCTCGTCGATGAAGATGATGCAGGGTGCGTTCTTCTTGGCGTTCTCGAACATGTCGCGCACGCGAGCCGCACCGACGCCGACGAACATCTCGACGAAGTCGGAGCCCGAGATGCTGAAGAACGGCACCTTGGCCTCACCAGCGATCGACTTGGCCAGCAGGGTCTTGCCGGTGCCCGGCGGGCCGACCAGCAGCAGGCCGCGCGGGATGCGACCGCCGAGCTTCTGGAACTTGGTCGGGTCCTTCAGGAAGTCGACCACTTCCTTGACCTCTTCCTTGGCCTCGTCGCAACCCGCGACATCGGCGAAGGTCACGGTGTTGGTGCTCTCGTCGAGCATGCGCGCCTTGCTCTTGCCGAAGCTGAAGGCGCCGCCCTTGCCGCCGCCCTGCATCTGGCGCATGAAGTAGACCCAGACCCCGATCAGCAGCAGCATCGGGCCCCAGCTCACCAGCAGCGTCATCAGCAGCGAGCCTTCTTCGCGCGGGCGCACGTCGAAGTCGATGTTGTTGGCGCGCAGGTCACCGACCAGACCCCGGTCGAGGTAGGTCGCCGTGGTGCGCACGCGCTTGCCGTCCACCGTCTCGGCGACGATCTCGGTGCCGTTGGGTGACTCCTGGATGGTCGCCTTCTTGATGCGCTGGGCCTGGACCTCGTCGAGGAACTCGGAATAGCCCATGTAGCCGGCGCCGGCGCTGCTCCTGCCATCGAACTGCTTGAAGACGGTAAACAGCACCATGGCTACGACCAGCCAGACACCTACTTTGGAAAACCAGGGGTTGTTCAAAACGGACTCCCGAACGAAAACGCGATGTACTGATAGATGGACGCCATTCTAGGTCTTTCAAGCGCCGGGCTGACAGGCG
>JBDLVJ010000195.1:0-2816 GCA_039804875.1 Pseudomonadota bacterium
ATCGACCAGGCCGTCGCACCTGGCGACCGAGGTCAGCACGCCCGAGCTCTGGTTCGAAAACCGGTCGAGCCCGCGCGAGGCATGGCGCCGCACGCGCAGGAACTCGCGCCGACGGTCGGCGCGCGGCCAGTCGAAATGCGCCGGCAAGGACAATGCCGGCGGCAGGCCATCGGCGCCGGACCGCGTGACGCCCTGCCCGGCCGCGATGCCTTGCAGGCGAGACAGGAAGGGCCGCACCAGCAGCAGGAAGGTCACGAAGCTCGAGACCGGATTGCCCGGCAGGCCGACGAAATGGCAGCGGCCGGCCGTATTGCCCGCCTTGCCCGCTTCGGCCGCTTGGCCGGCCTGACCCGAGCGCGCGATCCAGCCATGGGCAAACGGCTTGCCGGGCTTGATCGCGATCTGCCACAGGTCCAGCCCGCCGAGCTGCTGCACGGCCGGCTTGACATGGTCCTCCTCGCCGACCGAGACGCCGCCGCTGGTCACAATCAGGTCATGCGATTCGGCGGCAATGCGCAGCGCGGCCAGCGTGGCCTCGCGCCGATCCGGCACGATGCCGAGGTCGCTGACCTCGCAGCCCAGGCGGCGCAGCAGCACGGCCAGGAAATAGCGGTTGGAGTTGTAGATCGCGCCCGGCGCCATGTCTTGCGGCGCGACCTCGCCCGGCATCACGAGCTCGTCGCCGGTCGAGAACAGCGCCACGCGCAGGCGCGGGCGCACCGGCAGCTCGGCCAGGCCCAGGCTAGCGGCCAGGCCCAGCTCGGCCGGCCCGAGCCGGGTTCCGGCGGGCAGCACGGTGTCGCCCTGGCGGATGTCCTCGCCACGGCGGCGGATGAAGGCACCCGGCTCGGGCGCGCTCGAGAAGCGCGCCAGGCCCTGGCCCGCCTGACCCTGCGCGTCGAGGCCGATCTCGACCTCCTCCTGCATCACCACCGCGTCGGCCCCGGCGGGCAGCGGCGCGCCGGTGAAGATGCGCACGACGCTGCCGGACTGCAGCGCCGGGCCGAACTGACCGGCCGCGATGCGCTGCGAGACCGCCAGCGCCTGGCCGGCGGCCACGGCCGCCGCCACCTCGGCGCGATTGACCGCGTAGCCGTCCATCGACGAGTTGTCGAAGCCCGGCACGTCGAGCGCGGAGCGGATGTCTTGCGCCAGCACGCGGCCGTCGGCCTCGAGCGTGGCCACCGTCTGCTGGCCCGGGAGCGGCTGGGCGCTGCCCAGCAGCTGATCCAGCGCTTCCTCCAGGCTCATCAGGCCGGAGCGGCGCGGAACGGGAACTTCATGACTCATGGCGGCAACCCAACAGTTGAGGGGACAGGCAAGCGGACGCTGGCAGGCCCGAAGGCCTCAGTCGGCGCAATGAGCGACGATATGGGCCTTGACCCGCGCGACATCGGCCGGCATCACCAGCACGCGCTTCGGCAACGCCTCGATGCCCTCGAACTTGGCCGGACGGCTCGGTTCCTGGCCCAGCGCCTCGACGATGGTGCCGGCAAATTTGATCGGCAGCGCCGTTTCCAGCACGATCATCGGCACGCCTTGCGTCAGATGCTCGCGCGCGACCTTGAGGCCGTCGGCGGTGTGCGTATCGATCATCTGGCCGAAACGCTGGTAGGTGTCGCGGATGGTGTCCAGCCGGTTCTCGTGCGTGCTCTTGCCGCTGACGAAGCCATAGCGCTGGGCAGCCTGCGCGAACTGCGGATCGGCGCTGAGGTCGAAGCGACCGTCGCGGTTGAGCGCGTCGCCGAACAGCGACTTGACGCGCGCGCCATCGCGGCCCAGCAGATCGAACACGAAGCGCTCGAAGTTGCTGGCCTTGGAGATGTCCATCGACGGACTGGAGGTCTCGAAGGTGTCGGCGCTGCCGCGCACGCGGTAGATGCCGGTGCGAAAGAACTCGTCGAGCACGTCGTTCTCGTTGGTCGCCACCACCAGCTGGTCGATCGGCAGGCCCATCATGCGCGCGACATGGCCGGCGCAGACGTTGCCGAAGTTGCCGCTCGGCACGCTGAAGCTGACCTTCTGCGCGTTGCTCTCGGTCGCGTACAGGTAGCCGGCGAAGTAGTAGACCACCTGGGCCAGCAGACGGGCCCAGTTGATCGAATTGACGGTACCTATTCTGTACTGGCGCTTGAACTCAAGGTCGTTGCTGACCGCCTTGACGATGTCCTGGCAGTCGTCGAACACGCCGTCGATCGCGAGGTTGTGGATGTTGGCATCGAGCAGGCTGAACATCTGCGCCTGCTGGAACGGGCTCATGCGCCCGTTCGGGCTGGTCATGAAGACGCGCACGCCCTGCTTGCCGCGCATCGCGTACTCGGCCGCGCTGCCGGTGTCGCCCGAGGTCGCGCCCAGGATGTTGAGCTGCTCGCCGCGCCGGCCCAGTTCGTATTCGAACAGGTGGCCCAGCAGCTGCATCGCCATGTCCTTGAAGGCCAGGGTCGGGCCGTTGGACAGGGCCTCGATCAGCAGGCCGTCCTCGAGCGGGCGCAGCGGGACGATTTCCTTGGTGCCGAACACCTGCTCGGTGTAGGTCTTGGCGCAGAGCGCGCGCAGGTCGTCGGCCGGGATGTCATCGATGTAGAGCGACAGCACCTCGAACGCCAGCGCGGCATAGCCCTGCTCGCGCAGGACCTGACGCCACTGGTCGAGCGTGGCGCCGTCCACCTGCGGGTAGGACTCGGGCAGGTAGAGGCCGCCGTCGGGCGCCAGGCCTTCGAGCAGGATGTCGCAGAAGTGCCGCTCGGTGGAGTCGCCGCGGGTGCTGATGTACTTCATGCAGCGCCTCGCGTCAGCGACGGGGCGCGCGGGTCACG
>JBDLVJ010000196.1:0-3268 GCA_039804875.1 Pseudomonadota bacterium
GATGCGGCGCGAGGCCGGCAGCGCCTCGTGCAGCCGCTCGGCCTGCACGGCCAGGCGCATGCGCTCGGCCAGCCGCATCGCATCGCCCGGACCGGTCTCGGGCAGCAGCACGATGAACTCCTCGCCGCCGAAGCGCGCCAGCAGGTCGGGCTCGCGCAGCATCCTGCGCGCCGTGCTGGCCAGCGCGCACAGCACGCGATCGCCGGCATCATGGCCATAGCGGTCGTTGACACGCTTGAAGAAATCGACATCCAGCATCAGCACGCAGATCGACTCGCGCTGCCGGCGGGCGCGGGCCACCTCGCGCTCGGCGATGAGATCGAACTGGCGCCGGTTGCTGATGCCGGTAAGCGGATCGGTATGGGCCAGGGTCTGCAGCTTGCTGTTGGCCTGCGCCAGGTCGGTGCGCGTCATGGCGTCGAGCAGCGAGTGCAGAAAGGCCCGGCGCCGGTCGAGCGTGGCGCTAAAGCTGATGAAAAGGCTGAAGAACAGCACCGGCAGGTAGACCAGGCAGAACACCAGCAGCGCCTGGTCCTGGCCCGCGACCAGATGATGGACACCGGCCACGATCACGGCCGAGATCAGCATCGACATCAGCAAGGCTGGCAGGAAATGGACCTGAACACAGAGATTGGCCAGCACGATGAAGATCAGGGCGGCGTACTGGTAGGTCGTGACAGCGGGGCTGGCACTGCGAGCCAGCAGCCAGAACCAGAGCATGGCCGCCACCAGGATGCAGGCGGGCAGCAGCAAGTCGAGCAGCCGGATGTCGCGACACCAGCGGAAGCAGGCCTGCGTCAGGCCGAAGACCAGCAAGGTATAAAGCGTGCGCATCAGCAGGGACAGCTGGGCGATGTCGGGCACGATCAGCCAGTCGGCCAGCGCATAGGACAGGAAGGCGGCCTGTCCCAGCAGGTTGACCCAGAGCAGGAAGCGCCTGGCATGCTGGTTCTGGTGGTCGTGGAACGCCGACCGCAAGCCGGCGGGAATCGGCGCCAGGGGCCGGGACAGCGTCTGTTCGATCGCCACGCGCGTGACGACTTCGGTTTCGGCCATTTTCATCGCGGGCATCGGCGAGCGCGCGCGGTCGGCTCAGAGCACCACCGGCTCGGGTTCGAGCCGGATGCCGAAACGCTCGTAGACGCTGGTCTGGATCGCGCGCGCCAGCGTCATGACCTCGCCGCCGGTGCAGGGATACTCGGCGTCGCCCCGGTTGACCAGCACCAGCGCCTGCTTGTCGTAGACGCCGGCGTGTCCCACGGTCTTGCCCTTCCAGCCGCAGGCGTCGATCAACCAGCCGGCGGCGAGCTTGATGCTGCCGTCGGGCATCGGGTAATGCACCACCCTGGGGTCGCGCGCGATGATGTCGGCGCATTGCTCGGGCGTGACGCTCGGGTTCTTGAAGAAGCTGCCGGCGTTGCCGATCACGGCCGGATCGGGCAGCTTGGCGCGCCGCACGGCGCAGACCATGTCGAAGATCTGCGGCGCGCTCGGGTTGACGAGGCCGGTCTCCAGCATCTTGCGCTCGAGGTCGAGGTAGCCCAGCACCTGCCGCCAGGGTTTGGGCAGCAGGAAGCGCACGCGCGTGATCAGCGCCCGGCCCTTGAGACCGAAGCCGCGCCCGTCGGCGGCGCGCTCATGCTTGAAGACCGAGTCGCGGTAGCCGAAGCCGCACTGGGCCGCGTTCAGGCTGAAGGATTCGCCGGTCTCGAGGTCGATCGCGTCGAGCGAGTCGAAGCGGTCCTGGCACTCGACGCCGTAGGCGCCGATGTTCTGCACCGGCGAGGCGCCGACCGTGCCGGGAATCAGCGCCAGGTTCTCGAGCCCGGGCCAGCCCTGCTGCAGCGTCCAGGCCACGAAGTCATGCCAGCGCTCGCCGGCGCCGGCCTCGACCAGCCAGCCCTTGTCGCTCTCGCGCAGCAGGCGCCGGCCGGGGATCTCGACCTTGAGCACCAGTTGCCTGACATCGCCGGTCAGCACGATGTTGCTGCCGCCGCCGAGCACGAAGGTGTCGGCGGCCGACCAGTCGGGATGCCGGATCAGCGCCTGCAATTCGCCCTCCGAGGCGATACGGGCCAGCCGCAGCGCGCGCGCGGCGATTCCGAAAGTGTTGAAGGGCTGCAAGGCCAGGTTTTTCTCGACTAACATCCCGGGATTGTCTCACCCGGGCGCAGCGACTGCGGCGGCCCGGTCTGTCCTGTCCTTTTTCCGGAATCCGTCATGCCCTCTTTTGATACCGTGCTCGAACCCAACCTGGTCGAAGTCAAGAACGCCGTCGAGCAGACCGCCAAGGAAATCGGCACCCGCTTCGATTTCAAGGGCAGCTCGGCCGCGGTCGAGCTCAAGGACAAGGAAATCACGCTGTTCGGCGACAGCGATTTCCAGATCCAGCAGGTCGACGACATCCTGCGCAACAAGCTGACCAAGCGCCAGGTCGATGTGCGCTTCCTCGATGCCGGCAAGGTCGAGAAGATCGGCGGCGACAAGGTCAAGCAGGTGTTGAAGGTGCGCAACGGCATCGCGGGCGAGGACGCCAAGAAGATCCAACAGCTGATCAAGGGCAGCAAGCTCAAGGTCCAGGCCGCGATCCAGGAAGAAAAGGTGCGCGTGACCGGTGGCAAGCGCGACGACCTGCAGCAGGCCATGGCCCTGATCCGCAAGGACATGACCGAATTGCCGTTGTCGTTCGACAACTTCCGCGACTGACGCGCCGACCCAGGCCGGCGAGCGAGGTAATCGATGAACGAGAACCCGCCCGCCGTCTGGTCAGGCCTGACGCCAGAGCAAGCCGCGCAAGGCCTGGCGGCCGACGGCCCGAACGAGTTGCCGCAGCCGGCGCCGCGCACGCTCGGGCGCATCGCGCTCGAGGCGCTGCGCGAACCGATGCTGCGGCTGCTGCTGGCCTCGGTGGCGATCTATGCGGCGCTCGGCGACCTGCGCGAGGCGGCCATGCTGTCGGCCTTCGTCGCGCTCTCGTTCGCGATCACGCTCTGGCAGGAACGGCGCACCGAGCGCGTGCTCGAGACGCTGCGCGAGCTGAGCAGTCCGCGCGCGCTGGTGCTGCGCGGCGGCGAACGAGTGCGCATCCAGGGCCGCGAGGTGGTGGTCGGCGACCTGCTGCTGCTCGGTGACGGCGACCGCATCGCGGCGGACGCGCAGCTGCTGGCCTGCCACGACCTGCTGACCGACGAATCGCTGCTGAGCGGCGAATCGATGCCGGTACCCAAGAGCCCCTCCGCGCCCGACGCCGGCCCGACAGACAGCAAGG
>JBDLVJ010000197.1:0-3070 GCA_039804875.1 Pseudomonadota bacterium
ATGAGGCTGGTCGTGTTGCCGCAGGCGCTGCGCAACATGCTGCCGGTGCTGCTGACGCAGACCATCATCCTGTTCCAGGACACCTCGCTGGTCTATGCGATCGGCGCCTACGACATGCTCAAGGGCTTCGAAGTCGCGGGCAAGAACTTCGGTCGCCCGATCGAAGCCTATCTGGCGGCGGCCCTGCTCTACTTTGTCATTTGTTACGCGCTGTCCGCGCTGGTCAAGCGCCTGCACCAAAAGATTGCCATCATCCGCTGAACCAGCCCCTGGGAGAATTTCGATGATAGAACTCAAGCATGTGTCCAAGTGGTACGGCCCGGTGCAGGTGCTCAACGATTGCTCGACCCGGATCGAGAAGGGCGAGGTGGTGGTGGTCTGCGGTCCGTCCGGTTCGGGCAAGTCGACGCTGATCAAGACCATCAACGCGCTCGAGCCGATCCAGCAGGGCGAGATCTGGGTCGACGGCAAGGCCGTGCACGACCCCAAGACCAATCTGCCGCAGCTGCGCAGCCATGTCGGCATGGTGTTCCAGCATTTCGAGCTTTTCCCCCATCTCAGCGTGACCGAGAACCTGACGCTGGCGCAGGTCAAGGTGCTGGGCCGCGGCCTCGATGACGCCAAGCGGCGCGGCCTCAAGATGCTCGACCGCGTCGGCCTGAGCGCGCACAAGGACAAGTTCCCGGGCCAGCTCTCGGGCGGCCAGCAGCAGCGGGTCGCGATCGCGCGCGCGCTCAGCATGGACCCGATCGTGATGCTGTTCGACGAGCCGACCTCGGCGCTCGATCCCGAGATGGTCGGCGAGGTGCTCGATGTCATGGTCGGCCTGGCCGGCGAGGGTATGACCATGATGTGCGTGACGCACGAGATGGGCTTCGCGCGCAAGGTCAGCAACCGGGTGATCTTCATGGATGTCGGCGGCAAGATCCTGGAGGACTGCAGCACCCACGAGTTCTTCAGCCAGCCGGAAAACCGCCAGCCGCGCACCAAGGACTTCCTGAACAAGATCCTGCAGCATTGAGCGGCGGCGGATTTGGGACAATGGCGGCATGACGCAACAGATCACCATCACCCGCCCCGACGACTGGCACCTGCATCTGCGCGATGGCGCCGCCCTGCACACCGTGGTGCCGCACACGGCCGCGCAGTTCGGCCGCGCCATCGTCATGCCCAACCTCAAGCCGCCGGTGACCACCGCCGGGCAGGCGCTGGCCTACAAGCAGCGCATCCTGGCCGCCGTGCCCCAGGGCATGAGCTTCGAGCCGCTGATGACGCTCTACCTGACCGACAAGCTGCCGCCCGAGGAAATCGCGCGCGCCAGAGAATCTGGCGTGGTCGCGGTCAAGCTCTACCCGGCCGGCGCCACCACCAACAGCGACGCCGGCGTGACCGACCTGCGCAAGACCTACCCGACGCTCGAAGCCATGCAGCGCGAGGGCATGCTGCTGCTGGTGCATGGCGAGGTCACCGACCCGGCGATCGACCTGTTCGACCGCGAGGCGGTGTTCATCGAGCAGCAGCTCGCGCCGCTGCGCCGCGATTTCCCGGAACTCAAGATCGTGATGGAGCACATCACGACGAAAGAGGCGGCGCAATACGTGGCCGAGGCCGACCAGTACCTGGGCGCGACCATCACCGCGCATCACCTGCTCTACAACCGCAACGCGATCTTCACCGGAGGCATCCGCCCGCATTACTACTGCCTGCCGGTCCTGAAACGCGAGACCCATCGCCAGGCGCTGGTGGAAGCCGCGATCAGCGGCAACGCCAGGTTTTTTCTCGGCACCGATAGCGCGCCGCACCCGGCGCACCTGAAGGAGCACGCGACCGGCTGTGCCGGCTGCTACACCGCGCACGCCGCGATCGAGATGTACGCCGAGGCCTTCGACGCCGCTGGCGCGCTCGACCAGCTCGAGGCCTTCGCCAGCTTCAACGGCCCGGACTTTTATCAGCTGCCGCGCAACCAGGGCACCATCACGCTGCGCAAGGAAAGCTGGACCCCGCCGGCCTCGTTCGCCTTCGGCGAAGCCGAGCTCAAGCCGCTGCGCGCGGGCGAGGTGCTGCCCTGGAAGCTGGTCTGAGCCATTTCTCGCGGCTGATCGACTGGTCCGAGCACTGGCTGGCGCCCTGGCGCGGGCTGGGCGAACCGATAGCGGCCAATGCGCTGGCCAGCGGCGACCTGCCGGTGGCGCTCAATGCCGCCGGGCTGTCGCCGTTGCGCTTCGTGCCGCAGGCCGAGCTACCCGAGGGACGGGCCTACGAGGCGCATATCTTCGACACCGGCGACGTGCCGACGCGCGAAGGCCTGCACGATTTCTTCAACGCCCTGTCCTGGATGCGCTTTCCCGCCACCAAGCAGCGCCTGAACCAGCTGCAGGCGCGGGCGATCGCCCAGGCCGGCGGCTTTGTTGGCACCCGGCGCGGTCCGCTGCGCGACGCGCTGACGCTGTTCGACGAGAACGCCGCGCTGCTGCAGGCGCCCGAGCCGGTCTGGCAGGCGCTGCTGGCGCGCGACTGGAGCCGGCTGTTCGTCGAGCTGCGCCCGCTCTGGGCCCAGTCCACGCTGCTGCTGTTCGGCCACGCGCTGACCGAGAAGCTGGTCGCGCCCTACAAGTCGATCACGGCCCATGTGCTGCGGCTGCCGGTGCCGACCGATTGGCCGGCTGAAGAGTGGGATCGCCAGCCGGACGAAGGCGTTGGGTTGCTGCGAGGGGGAAGCGCAGCCGTGGTGCATCCCTGGGACGACTGGCTGGCCGGCCAGCTGACGCCCGAATGGCTGGCGACCAAGCCCTACACGCCACTGCCGGTGCTCGGCACGCCAGGCTGGTGGCCCGCCAACGAAGACCCCGCCTTCTATGCCGACGCGCAGGTGTTCCGGCCGGCGCGTATCCGGTCTGTCCGCGCGCCATGACCCTTGGCCTATTAGGGTCGGCGGCTTGAAGCGGTCCGCGTTCGTCCCCATATCATGGCGAAAGGGGACGCCGCCCTGGCCTTGAGCGGGTGGCTGGCGGTCCTGTCGATCTTTTCAACCTGGGAGTCTTACCTGTCATGAAACGCATTGCGCTTTTCG
>JBDLVJ010000198.1:0-5329 GCA_039804875.1 Pseudomonadota bacterium
GCGCTGCCGGGCTATGCCCTGATCGGCGCCGGGCTGGCGCTGTCGGCCCCGATCCTCTACAACGCCGCGACCCGGGTGCCAGGCACGACGCGAGCGGCGGCGATCGCGGCCGTCACCTCGGTCGGCTACAGCGGCTTCCTGCTCGGCCCGCCCCTGATCGGCGCGCTGGCGCAGGGCTTCGGCCTGAGCTGGGCGCTGAGCGTGGTGGTGCTGGCCTCCTTGCTGCTGGCCTGGAGCGCCCGCCTGCTGCCGCGCCGCTGAGGGCCAGAAGACCAGCGGGCTCAGGCGCTGCTGTCGCGCACCACGAGTTCGGCCGGCAGCATCACGCTGCGACGCGGCAGGCCCGTGATCGCCTCGAACAGCAGCTCCACCAGGGCGCGGCCCGCGACGGCGGTCGGCTGGCGTATGCTGGTCAGCGAGGGGTGCAGGTAGGCCGAAAGCGCGATGTCGTCGTAGCCGACCACGCGAACCTGGCGCGGCACCTCGATGCCGCGCTCGTGAAGGGCGCCGATCAGCGAGATCGCCGCGATGTCGGCGCTGGCGAAGATGGCATCGAAGTCCAGCCCCTGGTCCAGCCACATGTCGATGACCTGGCGCAGGCGCCGGTCGCCGAACAGGAAGGACTGATGCAGGCGCGGGTCGGGCGCCAGACCGGCCTCGTCCAGCGCGCGCGCATAGCCCTGGTGGCGCAGCGCCGCCTCCGGATGACTGATGTCGCCGAAGAAGGCGATCCGGCGCGCGCCCTGTCGCAGCAGATGACGGGTCGCCAGGTAGCCGCCGGTCGCGTTGTCGCCGCCGACGACCGGATAGTAGGCATCGGGCAGGCAGGCGCCCCAGACCGCCATCGGCACGCCACGGCGCGCGAGCTCGTTCAGATAGTCATGCCAGGTGAGCTGCCCGATCACGATCAGGCCGGCGACCTGGCCGCTGTCGAACAGGGCCGCCATCTGCTCCTGGCGCTGCGGATTGAGCCGGGTCAGCAGCAGGCTCATGCCGTGCGCGTCGAGCGCATCGGCCGCCGCGCCGAGGATGTTCAGGATAAAGGGGTCCGAGATCGTCTGCATGCTGTCGCCGAGGATGACGACGCCAACGGTCTGGATATCGCGCTTGCGCAGGTTGGCCGCGCCGATATTGACCTGGTAGTTGAGCGAGCGCGCCAGCTCGGTGATGCGCTGGCGGGTGGTCTCGGGGATCAGGGGGCTGCCACTGAGCGAGCGCGAGACGGTGGAGGGCGAGACGCCCGCCATGCGCGCGATATCGGCCATCTGAACCCGGCGCTTGCCGCTGCCACGCGCATCGGATGCCGGCTTTTCGACAGCACTGCCAGGCGGAGGATCGGTGACCGGGATCTGCTTGGGGGTTCTGGGGGACATGATCCGATTATTCCACCCCGCGTTTCAGATCCGGTCGGCGGGTGCCATGCAAAAAAAAGCCTGAAGCAGAAGCTTCAGGCCAAGTTACCCCGAGGAATACCCACGGCTGCTGTCGTGATCGGCGACAGCAGCCGTGTTTGCGCGAATCAGAACTGGTAGTTCAGACGCACGCGCAAAGCGGTGGCGTCAGCCACGCCAGTGCCACCCGAGGAGGTGCTGATGGCGGGGGTGATGGACGCGCCCTTGACACCCAGCAGCGGGAAGCTGTAGGCGGCGTAGAAGGTGTCGACGGTGGTGGCGGCGGTCTTGTCCTGCACATAACCCACGCCGGCCGGGCCGTAAACCAGGTTCAGGCCGAACGAGGAGGAATTCAGATCGCTGCTCTTGGCGTAGTTCGCGTTGACAGCGGCGTCCTTCGCCAGCGCATAGCCGGCCGACAGGGCGTAGCCGGTCTTGTTGCCCAGGCCGTCCAGGTCGAAGGACTCATAGCCGGCACGCAGGGTCAGGTCGCCAGCGCCGTAAACGATGGCCGGACGCACGCCGCTCTTCTCGACGGCGCCGTTCTTGTAGGACATCAGACCCAGTTCGACGCGCAGGCCGGGAGCCGCGTTCAGGCCGACGGCACCATGGAACTCGCCATCGGTGAAACGACCACGCACCTTGTTGGCGCGGTAGCCGGCGCCGGTCGCCATCTCGAGCACGGTGTCCTTGCCGACCGGGAACAGATCGACGGCTTCGAAGCGGCCCAGCTTGAAATCGGCGGCGGAGTTGCCGAACTGGATCCAGGCGTCATCGATGCCGGTGCTCTTGGCGCCGATGCCGGCGATCAGGGTGGCCTTGGCGTTGACGAAGTTGTCGTCCTGCTTGAGCAGCTCGGCGTTGACGTTCATCTCGATGCGACCACCGGTGCCAAAGGAGTCGGTGGCCTTGCTGATGCTGGTGGTGTCGCCTTCGAAGTTGGCATCGAACTTGACATCGGCGTGGGCGGCGGCAGCGGCGGCACAGAGGGCGGCCACGGCGGCCAGCTTGAAGGTCTTGGACATGGTTGTCTCCAGTGAAGGGATGTTATGGATGTTGACTCTCGCCTGCTGACTACCTGGGGAGGTTAGGCCTGGCCCTGTCCTGCAGGGCGTTGCGGTGTCTGGCAGCAACGCAATTTCAACATCGATGCAATCGCTTGCATGGAAGGGAAAACCCTAAAAAAGGGTTTGTACCCACTTTGTACCGGCAAAATTCATGAAAAAAACAACAAATTCGTCATCCTTTAATGAAACAGTCAATCGCTGGAAACGCGAAAAATGCGGTGCTAAGCGTGCCGGAGCCCGGTGATCAGGGCAGCGGCAGCAGGACCCGCACCCGCAGGCCATGGGGCAGGACCGGCTCCAGGGCGACCTGGCCGCCGTGGCGCTCGACGATCTCCTTGACGATCGCCAGCCCCAGCCCGCAGCCGCTGCCGGCCTCGGTGGCGCGCACGAAACGACCGAACACGCGCGCGCGGTCCTGCGCGGCGATGCCCGGGCCGCTGTCCTCGACGCTCAGACAGGCCTGGCGGCCCAGACGCTGGACGCCGACCGTGACGGTGGCGCCCGCGCCGGCATAGCGCAGCGCGTTGTCGATCAGGTTCGACAACGCCTCGCGCAGCAGCAGCGCCTCGCCCGGCACCAAGACCGGGGTCTGCGCGGCCTCGTCCATGCCCAGGTCCAGCCCGGCGCGCAGGGCGCGCGGCACCAGCTCGGCGGTCAGCTGCCGCGCCAGCGCCAGCAGATCGACCGGCGGACAATCCTGCAGCCGCAGCGCGCCGGGCTCGGCGCGGGCCAGTGTCAGCAGTTGCGACACCAGATGGGCGCTGCGGGTGGCGCTCTCGTGCACCCGCAGCAGCCGGGCACGCAGCTCGGGGTCGCTGGCCGACGGCAGCGCGAGCGCGAGCTCGGTCTGGCTCTTGAGCCCGGCCAGCGGCGTGCGCAACTGATGGGCGGCGTCGCCGATGAAGCGCTTTTGTCGCTCCACGCTGTGCTGCACCTCGGCCAGCAGGGTGTTGATCGCGCCGGCCAGCGACAGCAGCTCGCGCGGCGCCGAGGCCAGCTGCAACGGCGCCAGATCGGCCGGCGCACGGCCCTCGACCTGCTGGCGCAGCCGCTTGAGCGGTGCCAGCCCGGCCCGGATGCCAAGCCAGACGATCAGCGTCATCAGCAGGATCAGGCTCGACAGCGGCAACAGCATGTCGACCAGGATGCGCCGCGCCAGCTCCTCGCGATTGGCGCTGCTGCGCGCGACCTGCACCAGCAGGGTCCGGGCTTCGGACTGGTATTCATCACCCAGGCGCAACAGCAGCGCGACCACCCGCACCGCCTGCGCGGCCTCGCCCGGCCCGGCCAGCGCCATGCTGCCGTCGTAGAAATAGGGCTGGCCGATGCGCAGGGCCGCGCCCCGGGCCAGCGGCGGCGGCGGCAAGGCCTGGTTGCCCAGGATGAACTGGCCCGGCGGCTGGCTGACCATGTAGAGCAGCCGGTCGGCCGGATCGGCCTCGAGCACATCCTGCGCCGCCTTGGGGAAATCGATCAGCAGTCCCGAGCCGATCGGCTTGAGCTGGCGCGCCAGCGCGCGGCTGGCCTGCGACAGGCTGGCGTCGATGGCCTCGTTGGCGTAGCTGGCGGCGAAACGGTAGGCCGCCACGCCGCCGGCCAGCCAGAGCACGAGCTGGGGCAGCAGCACCCACCACAGCAGCTGGCGCGACAGGCTCAGACTGCTGCCACTGCCAAGGCGACCAAGGCTGCGGCTGCGCCAGCCCGACAGCCGCTGGCGCCAGCGGACCAGGCTCACGCGCCCTCCTCCTCCTCGAGCAGATAGCCCAGGCCGCGCACGGTGCGGATCACCAGCCCGCCGCCCTCGAGCTTGCGCCGCAGCCGGTGGATATAGACCTCGATCGTGTTGCCGCTGCCGGGCTCGCCGCCCTCGCTGGCCCAGGCCTGGAAGATGCGCTCCTTGGTCACCACCTTGCCGCGCTGCTGCAGCAGGAGCTGCAGCAGCTCCCATTCGCGCCCGCTGAGCTCGAGCGCCTCGCCGCACAGCAGCGCGCAGCGGCGCTCGGCGTCGAGCACCAGCTGGCGCGAGGGCGGGGTCAGCGGCGCCAGCGCCGGCTGGGCCCGGCGCAGCAGCGCCTGCAGCCGGGCCAGCAGCTCGGGCAGGTCGAAGGGCTTGGTGACATAGTCGTCGGCGCCGGCCTGCAGCCCGGCGACGCGGTCGTCGAGCGCGTCGCGCGCGGTCAGCAGCAGCACCGGCAACGCCGGCTGGGTCTGGCGCACATGCTGGAGCACCGCCAGGCCATCGAGCATCGGCAGGCCGATGTCGAGCACGGCGATGTCGAAGGCCTGCTTGTGCAGCAGGTAGTCGGCCACCGCGCCGTTGGGGGCATGTTCGACCTCGTAGCCGGCGCCTTGCAACTGCGCGGTCAGGGCATCGGAAAGGATGGCGTCGTCTTCGGCCAGCAGCAGTTTCATGACACGAGCTTAACGGATAGCCCCCGCGACCAGCGCCCGTCAGCGCCTGATTAGGGTTTTACCGCATGCAAAACAACTAATGTTTGGTTAAGATTCGGCCGTTTCTTAAAGAAACATTAACGACAACACCCCCATCGGACCCCGGGCCAACCGGCCCGGCTCCACAGGAGACACAGATGAAACCAGCCTTCCTCACCTCCCTCACCCGCACCGCCGTCGCGGCCGTCGCCGTCTGCAGCTGTGCCGCGAGCTTCGCCGGCGAAGTCGAGGTGCTGCATTGGTGGACCGCCGGCGGCGAAGCCAAGGCGGCCTCCGCCCTCAAGGACCAGCTGCAGGCCAAGGGCCACAGCTGGAAGGACTTCGCGGTCGCCGGCGGTGGTGGCGAATCGGCCATGACGGTGCTGAAGTCGCGTGTGGTCTCGGGCAACGCCCCGGCTGCCGCCCAGATCAAGGGCCCGT
>JBDLVJ010000199.1:0-2984 GCA_039804875.1 Pseudomonadota bacterium
CCCTCGCGCTGCAGCCGCTCGCGGATCTCGCGCTTGCGCGCCTCGAGATCGCCGAGGGTGTAGCCAGGATCGATCGCGTCGAGTTCGAGGCTGAAGCCGTATTGCGGCTTGAGGACCGGCCGCGCCCGCACCAGCAGCTTGATGCCCGGCCCCAGGGTGGCACCGGTGGCGCGCTCGAACTCGGGCAGGATGCGACTGGCGTTCGAGGCCCAGATCATGCCGTTGGCCTTGGCCAGCAGCTGGCCCGAGGCATCGCGCTCGGACAGTTCGAGGTAGACATGGCCGTTGCGCGAGCGCGCCTCGAGCACCTCGACCAGGGTCCAGAGACCGGCCGGAAAGGACTGCGCGACCAGCTGGGAGACGCCAGCGAGCAGCTGCGAGAGGGTGATGCCGGACTGGCGCTGCGGACCGAGGCTGGAACTGCAGTAGACCGCAGCGGGCTCCGAGGCGCCAACCAGCCGACTGCCCGGGATGGCCGGCTCATCGACCGTGGCAGACGGGATCTGCACGGGAACGACAGCAGCGCCCGCCGGCAGCCAGGCGGCAAAGGACAAGAGTTCGCGGCCGACCGGCACATACCATTGCCGCCGGACCGGGTCCCAGCGCGCGCCCAGCGCCTTGGCGCTGTCCTTGTCGCGAAAGGGTACTTGGAGGTAGGTGGCGGACATGGGCGTATTTTGACCCATGCCCCCGCCACCGCCCGCAGCAGGGCTTACTGCGCCTGCTGAATGCCGGACAGCAGCCAGCCACCCGAGCCGGTGCGTGACTTGGTCAGGTGCCAGACTTCGTCGAAGGCTTCGGACGCGGCGAACCTGTCTTCGCGGATCTGGCCCGTGAAGCGCACGCTGACGACATAGCGCGCGGCATCCTCGATCACCTCGAGCACATCGGCGCCGATGGTGAGGACTTCGGTCTGCTGCGCGGCGGCACCGCGCTCGACGATGTCCGTCTTGAGCTCGGCGAACATCTCGGGCGTGGTGACCTCGCGCAGCTCGTCGAGGTTGGCGCTGTCATTGGCCGCCTGCAGGCGGATGAAGTTGGCCTTGGCGTTGCGCACGAAGGCCTCGACATCGAAGCCGGCCGGAATCACCGGGGCGGCGGCCAGGCCGGCACCGATGGCGGAAGTCGGCGCCGGGCTGGCACCGAAACTCGAGCCGAACAGCGAGGTGCCGGTCGAAGCGCCGGCGGTAGGAGTGGCGGCGGGACTGGCCGGCGGCATCGAGACCTCGAAGCCACGCGAGGCAGGCGCCTCGGCCTGAGTGCTGCGGAACATGCCGCCGGCACCAGCGTCGGCGCCAGCAACCGCCAGGGCGGGATGGCGCGCGGCGGCACGGCGACGCATGATGAAACCGATCACCGCCACCGCGAGCATGGCCAAGAGGCCGATCATCATCATCGAGGCCAGCTCATCGCCAAAGCCGAAATGCGAGGCCAGCGCGGCTAGGCCGATGCCGGCGGCGATACCGGCCAGCGGCCCCATCCAGGAACGCTTGGACTGCGCGGCAGCGGGCGCGGCGGCCATGGCGCCTTGGGCCGGCGTGGTGGCGGCCATCGGGGCGGTCGGCGTCTGGGCTGGCGTCGCGCCCGGCGTCTTGCCGACCGTCATCTCGCGTTGCATGCCGGCGGACTTGCCACCACCCAGGCGTTTGGCGGCGTCGGCATCGCCGACACCAAAGGTGAGACCCAGGGCCAGGACGGCCGCGAGCAGGGACATGGTTTTCATCTTGAACTCCAGTGAGAAAGTTGCTTCACGCTGGACAGGATAGCGGTTTTATTCACATAAAAAAACAGAACATAACTGATTAAGTTTCAGTAATTACCTGAAAATAAAACTCGCATCCGACCACGCGATGCTCGGGATTCACGATCGAGGGCATTCCGACTTGAAGGGCTGGCCATCGTTCATGCCCGGCTCCAGGCTGGCTCAGCCGACCAGCTGCGACAGCAGGTTGGCGACCTGCTTGCGCAGTGCCTCGTTCTCGGCGGTGAGCTCGGCCACCCGCCTGTTCAGCGCCTGCAGTTCGCCCGCCTGGTCGGCGGCGGACGGATCGGACGCGGCACCCTCCCCTTGCTCGACCGCGCTCTTCGCGCGCGGCTTGCGCCGGGCGTCGCGCACGCGCTTGGCCGCCTGCTTGAGCTCGTCCTTGCCGGCGACGGCGGCGGCTTTCTGTTCTTCGGGCGGCAGGGTCGCCACGGCGGCGGCGGCGTTGATCGAGATGGCGCCGGACTTGAGCGCGGCCACCAGCTCGGGCTCGGCCTGCTGGTGGATCTTCTCGATCATCGCGACCTGGCTGCTGCTGAGGCGTGCGGCGCGCGCGAGGTCCTCGCGGCTCTTGAGCGGCTCGGGCGTGGGATAGCTGGACTCGCCCTCCCAGGGCAGATCGTCGGCTGGCACGCCATCGTCCGGCACCACGGCACCAGCCTGGGCACCGGCGTCACGGGCGGCCGAGGCCCCGAGGAAGCGGACCCGGCGCGCGGCCACGATCTCGCGCTGGCGCAAGGCCAGCACGCCGCGCTGGAAGTCCGACACGCTGCGCCGGCCCAGGTGCTGGTCGATCATCCAGAGGTGCACGTCCTCGATGTCCTTGAAGCGCTTGCTCTGGACGGTCTGGAACGGCAGCCCATGCTGGCGGCAGATCGCATAGCGATTGTGACCATCGACCAGCAGCTCGCCCCACAGCACCAGCGCATCGCGACAGCCTTCGGCCAGCAGGCTGCGCTCGAGCGCCTCGTATTCCTCGGGCGTGAGGGGATCGATATAGGCCTTGAGTTCCTCGTTGACGACGATGTCCATGCTGCGCTCGGTTTGTGATGGGGAAGGGGGCCGGATTGTAGTGGTCACGGCGGATCACGGCGCCCGGGCCAGAAAAGACAAAGGGCGTACCCGTCAAGGATACGCCCTGTGTTGGACCGGTGCGGAGCCGGTCTGGCCGGGATCAGGCCTTGACCGATGCCACCGCCATCTTCGTGACCTGCTGATCTAG
>JBDLVJ010000200.1:0-8990 GCA_039804875.1 Pseudomonadota bacterium
TTCCACGCTCCAGCCCGGCAGCTCGACGGCACGGCCCTGCAGCCACTCGAACAGCGTCGCGACCGGCAGCTCCGCGCCGGTCAGCGCGGCGGTCAGCGACTCGATATCGGGGTAGGCGCGCCGCTCATCGCCGCGCAGCAGCAGGGCTGACCCGGCATGCCACTGCGCGCTCGCCAGCGCCGAGCCCAGCGGCGAAAAGAGCCTGAGCTCGCCGGTTCGTGCGTTGCCGAGCAGCTCGAAGCCGGCATGGAAGCCTTGCGGCGGCTCGCTGTCGACCTGCAGCGACAGCCTTCCGCTCCAGGGACCGGTGCTGATCTGGCCGGTGGCACTGGCCGCCACCGGGGCGGCGCCCGGCGGGCTCGCGCAGCCCGTCGCCAGCAGCAGGGTCGCCGCGAAGAGCCAGCCCGAAAGCCGGGCCTGGCCCGGGCGTTCCGTCACGGCTTGACCCTCAGACGCTGCAGCGTGCGCAGCAGGGTGTCGTTGTCCGCCTGCAGCCGCAGGCCCTGGCGCCAGACGGTCAGCGCCGCCTCGTGCTCGCCCTCGGTCCACAGCACCTCGCCGAGGTGGGCGGCGATCTCGGGGTCGGCGCGTCGTTCGAAGGCCATCCGCAGCACGCGTCGGGCCTCGGTCAGGTTGCCAAGCCGGAACTCGACCCAGCCCAGGCTGTCCTGGATGAAGGGATCGTCGGGAATCAGCGCCACCGCGCGCCTGATCAGTTCGCGTGCCTGTTCCAGGTCCTGGTCGCGGTCGGCCAGCGAGTAGCCGAGCGCGTTGTAGGCATGTCCGTAGTCGGGCGCGCGTGCGATCAGTTCGCGCAGCAGTCGCTCCATCTCCTCGGTCCGGCCGGCCTTTTCGGCCACCATGGCGCGCTCGTAGGCAAGGTCCGCATCCTGCGGAAAGCGCTGCGTCGCCTCCTCGTAGACGCTCAGGGCCTCGGCGTAATGCTCGAGCTCGCGCAGCAGCTGGGCTTCCGCCACCAGCTTGCGGCGTTCGTCGGCCGGATTCTCTGCGGGCAGTCCGCGCAGCTGCGCGCGCGCCTCGTCCAGCCGCCCGGCGCGTGCCAGCAACAGCGCGCGGCGCGACTGGACGGTGGCCTGGGTCTCGGTGTCCTCGATCCGGTCCAGCCAGGCCAGCGCGTCCTCCAGTCGGCCCTGTTTCTCGGCGATCTGCGACAGCAGCAGCCGGGCCTGGGTCCGGCCGTTGTGTCCCGCTTCGCTCGCGGGCAGGGTCAGGTAACGCTGCAGCGAATCGGTCGCTGGCTCCAGTTGTTCGAGCTGCAAGTACAGCAGGCCGTCGAGCAGCCAGACCTGCGCCAGCGAGGCCTGCTCGCGCGTCAGCAGATCGAGCTGCGTCCTGGCCTCGGACGGACGACGCTGTTCGATCAGCAGGCGGGTGTATTCCAGCCGGAGGCGGGTCGTGTCCTCGCCGTTGTCGCGCTCCAGCCAGCGCAGTACCAGGGCATCGGCGCCCGCCTGACCTTGTTCGATCAGCGCCAGCCCGAGCCAGGCCGGCAGCGCCGACCTGTGGTCCTTCAGCATGGCCTTCTGCGCGGATTCAAGTGCCTGGGTCTTCTGGCCCGCCGCGAGCTGCAGTCGGCCCAGGCTGGCCCAGGCCGCCATGGCCCGCGCCGGCTGCTGACCGGCTTCCTGCAGCAACGGCGTCACGGCCTTGAGGGCTGCGGCCTTGTCGCTCAGGCGCGTGAGCATCTGCGGCAGCGCCAGGATCAGTGGCGCTCGCTCGGCGACCGGCAGCAGGTGCAGCAGCGAGCGCAGCGGCGGGGCCAGATCGGCCGGGCGGTCCAGTGCCAGCACCAGTTGCAGCACCATGCGCTGTGCGTCGGCCGAACGCGGCAGTGCCTCGGTCCAGGCGCGCGAGGCCTGCAGCGCGGATTCGCCCGAGCGTGCCTGCAAGGCGATCTGGATCGCACGCTGAAACAGTTCGGGCCGCCGACTCTTGCGCGCCGCGTCCAGCGTCAGGCTGAAGCCCGCGCCAGGCTGGCCCTGGGTGATCTGCAGCTCGCTGATCAGCAGCTGGTAGAGCAGCTCGCCACCCAGGCCCGAGTTCACCGGGCTGTTCGGCGCGGCTGGGGCCTGGGGCTGGACGGCCGGTGGCTGGGGACTGGCCGCCTGTATCGAACCGCTCCAGGCCAGCACGGCCAGCGCCAACGCGGCGCCCAGGCAGGCCCGCCTCACACCCGCCATCGGCGCAACAGTGCAGGGGGGCGGGGGGGGAGCGCGGCGGTGCGTGCAAGCGAAGCTGTCCATCGGCCCATGATAATGGAAGCCCTGTTTCCCTGTCCGACCCCTCGTCGCGTCATTTCCCATGCCCGAATTGCCCGAAGTCTAAGTCACCCGGTTGAGCTTTGCCGACCGCATCGCTGGCGCCCGCATCGAGGCCGCCTCGGTGGGCAAGCCCTTGCGCTGGCCCTTGGGCCTGGCGCCGGCCGCGTTGCCGGGGCGTCAGGTGTTGCGGGTGCGCCGGCGCGGCAAATACCTGCTGCTCGACCTCGATCATGGTCTGCTGCTGATCCACCTGGGCATGTCGGGCAGCCTGGCGTTTGCCGACCAGCTGCCAGCGGCCGGCCCGCATGACCATTTCGAGCTCGTGACCAGCCGGGGCCGGCTGCGGCTGCATGATCCGCGCCGCTTCGGTGCCGTGGTCTGGGCCGAGTCCGAAGCTGATCCGGTCGCGCGCAAGCTGCTTGGGCATTTGGGTGTCGAGCCGCTGGGGCCTGACTTTGATCCGCTCGCGTTCTGGCAGGCGCTGCAGGCCCGTCGCTCCGCGATCAAGCAGGTGTTGCTGGCGGGCGACATCGTGGTCGGCGTGGGCAATATCTACGCCTCCGAGGCGCTGTTCGCCGCCGGCATCGCGCCCACCTTGAGCGCCTGCGGCCTGAGCCAGGCCCGGGCCGAACGCCTGCACGGTGCGATCCGGACGGTGCTGGCCCGCGCGCTCGAGCAAGGCGGCAGCACGCTGAGGGACTTCTCGAGCGCCGAGGGCAAGTCCGGCCATTTCCAGCTCGAGGCCATGGTCTACGACCGCGCGGGCCAGCCCTGCCGGGCCTGTGGCGCTACCATCCAGACCCTGCGCCAGGGGCAACGTTCGACCTTCTTCTGCCCGGATTGCCAGACTTTCTGACTGCCTCATCTTCTTCATGCCGCTCGCTGCTTCCGACCCATCGCTGACCGCTTCGCCCGTTCTCTTTTTTCCGCGTCTGGTCCAGTGGCAGCGCCGCCACGGCCGCAGTGGCCTGCCCTGGCAGGGCACGCGCGATCCCTACCGGGTCTGGCTGTCCGAGATCATGCTGCAGCAGACCCAGGTCACGACCGTGCTGGGCTATTACTCGCGCTTCCTCGAGCGTTTTCCCGATGTCCGCACGCTGGCCGCCGCGCCGCAGGAGGCGGTGCTCGCGCTCTGGAGCGGGCTGGGTTATTACAGCCGCGCGCGCAACCTGCATCGCTGCGCCCAGGTCGTGGTCGAGCAATGGGGCGGAGCCTTCCCGGCCAGCGCCGAGCAGCTGCAGAGTCTGCCCGGCATCGGCCGCTCGACCGCGGCGGCGATCGCGGCTTTCTGCTTCGGCGAGCGGATCTCGATCCTCGACGGCAACGTCAAGCGCGTGCTGTCGCGGCTGCTGGCCTTCGATGGCGATCTGGCCACGCTGGCGCAGGAACGCCGGCTCTGGGCGCTGGCGCAGGACCTGCTGCCCGCAGCGCCCGCTCATGACGAGATGGTGGCCTGGACCCAGGGCCTGATGGATCTGGGCTCCAGCCTGTGCTCGCGCAGCAAGCCGGACTGCGCCGCCTGTCCCGGCGCGGGTCTGTGCCTGGCCAGCGCGCAGGCCAGGACCGGCGAATTTCCGGTCCGCACCCGCAAGCTCAAGCGCAGCACGATCGAATGGTGGTGGCTGCTGCTGCGTCGGCCCGATGGCTCGGTCTGGCTGGAACGCCGGCCGGCCGAGGGCATCTGGGCCGGTCTCTACAGTCTGCCGACCTACGGCTCGCGCGTTGAAGGCTTGGCGGCGTTCGGCGGCGAGTCGGCCTTGCGGCTGGAGCATGACACCCTGCGCCACACGCTCACGCACCGCGACCTGGTGCTGCGTCCGCTCGAGCTCGACTGGTCGGCCGCGCTGCAGGAGGCGGCCGGTTCGGATGGCGCCGCGCCCGGTCTCTGGGTCGGGCGCCAGGCCGATCTCGATCTCGGCCTGCCCGCGCCGCTGCGCAGTCTGCTCGAGCGCCTGCTGCCGGCCTGAGTTGGCGCCTTCTGAGCCGCGCGGACTTGGGTCGGCGTCGGCCTCAGGGCCCGGCGTGTCTGATCGCGTCGAGTTCGCGATGGCGCCGGCGCACCGTCCAGCGCGGCGAGAAATGCATCGCCAGTTCCTCGACCAGATAGGTCGAGCGGTGCTGGCCGCCGGTGCAGCCGATCGCGACCGTGACATAGCTGCGGTGGTCCCGCACCATCGACGGCAGCCAGCGTTCGACGAAATCGATGATCTGGGCCTGCATCGCCTGCACCTCGGGCTCCACGCTCAGAAAATCGGCCACCGGCGCATCGAGCCCGGTCAGCGGCCTGAGCTCGGGTTCGTAGTGCGGATTGGGCAGCATGCGCACGTCGAACACGAAGTCGGCGTCCATCGGCACACCGCGCTTGAAGCCGAAGGATTCGAACACCAGCGTGAGCGAAGTCGGTGCATGGTCGAGCAGCTTGCGCACTTCGGTGCGCAGGTGAGAGGCCTTGAGCTGGCTGGTGTCGATCACGAGCGAGTATTCACGCAGCTCTGACAGCAGCTCCCGCTCATGCTCGATCGCCTCGATCAGGGCCCGGTGCTGGTCCTGGCTGTCGCGCATCGACAGCGGATGCAGCCGGCGGGTCTCGGAGAAACGCCGCACCAGGGTGTCGGTGGTGGCGTCCAGGAACAGGACGGTCAGCGGTTGTCCTCCCTTGCGCAGCTTGTGGATCTGCGCCGGCATGCCCGGTAGCGATTTCGCGCTGCGCACGTCGATCGCGATCGCGACCCGGTCTGTCTGGTGTCCACGCTCGATCGCGATGAAGTCCGCCAGCAGTTCTGGCGGCAGGTTGTCGACGCAGTAGAAACCCGCGTCCTCGAGCGCGTGCAGCGCGACCGACTTGCCCGAGCCCGACATGCCGGTGATCAGCACCAGCTGCATGGAGGATTTCTGTTTCATGACAGCAGCATCTCGCGTGCGTGCGCCAGTGACGCGTTCGACAGCCTGTCGCCGCCCAGCATGCGCGCGAGCTCCTCGACGCGTCCTTCGTCCGAGATCGGGCGCACCTCGCTCGCCGTGCCCTGATCGTCCCGCCGCTTGGAGACGAGCAGATGATGGTCGGCGCTCGCCGCCACTTGGGGCAGGTGGGTCACGGCCAGCACCTGACGGTCCCGGCCCAGTTGTCGCATGAGCCGGCCCACGGCCTGGGCGACAGCGCCGCCGATGCCGCTGTCGACCTCGTCGAAGATCAGCGTCGGTGCCTGCCCGAGCTGGCTGGTCGTGACCGAGATCGCCAGCGCGATGCGCGAGAGCTCACCGCCGGAAGCCACCTTGCCGACCGGGCGCGGCGTGCTGCCCGGGTGACCGGCGACCAGGAATTCGACGTTTTCCAGTCCATGCGCCTGCGGCTCGGGCAGGGGCGCGAGCCGGGCCTCGAAGCGTCCGCCCGCCATGCCCAGGTCCTGCATCGCTGCCGTGATGGCCCGCGACAGCTGGCCGGCTGCCCGCGCGCGCGCGCTGCTGATCTGTTCAGCGGCTTGCAGCAAGGCTTGCTGCGCGTGCCGCTCGGCCTGCCGCAGCCCGTCGAGGTCGCTGCTGCGGTCGATCTCGGCGAGTTGGTGCTGCCACTGTTGCAGCCGCTCGGGCAGAGCCTCGGGCGGACAGCGAAAGCGCCTGGCCAGCGACAGCCACTGCGCCAGCCGCTGGTCGAGCACCTCCAGCGCAGCCGGATCGAGCTCGGTCGGATCGGCGTGGTGTTGCAGGTCGTGGCAGGCATCCTCGACCTGGGTCAGCGCGCCCTGCAGCACGACCGCGATCTCGCCGTAGCGCGGCTCGATATGCTGTTGTTCCCGCAGCGCTTGCAGCGCGCGGTGCAACAGCTGGGTCGCGCCGCCTGCCTCGTCGTCGAGCGTCTGCAGCGCGCTGCGCGCGGCCTCCATCAGGCCCTGCGCATGGGCCAGCCGGCCATGCCGCAGATTGAGCTCTTCCCATTCACCCGCGACCGGAACCAGCTTGGCCAGCTCCCCGAGCTGCCACTCCAGGCGCTCGCGCTCCTGCTGCAGCGTGGCCTGCTGCTGCTGGGCCTGCTCGAGCGCGTGCAGCGCCTGACGCCAGCCCGTCCAGAGTCCGCGCAGCTCGCCGCTCGCGATGCGCCCGTAGTCGTCGAGCAACTGGCGCACCGCGTCGGGGCGCGTCAGGCTCTGCCAGGCATGCTGCCCGTGGATGTCGACCAGTTCCTCGGCCAGGCTTTTGAGCTGGGCCACGGTCGCCGCGCTGCCGTTGATCCAGGACCGGCTGCGGCCCTGGCTGTCCAGGCTGCGCTTGAGCAGCAGCGCTTCGCCCGGCTCGATCGCGAAGCCGTTCTCGTCCAGCCATGGCCGTGCCAGCTCCGGCAGGTCGAATTCCGCCGCGATCTCGCAGCGCGGCGCGCCCTCGCGCACCACGCCGGCATCGGCGCGCGCGCCCAGGGCGAACTGCAGCGCATCGACCAGGATCGACTTGCCGGCGCCGGTCTCGCCGGTCAGCACGGTGAAGCCGTTCTCGAGTTCCAGGTCCAGGGCCCGCACGATCACGAAATCGCGCAGGGACAGGCGGCGCAGGCTCATGTGGTCATTCCTTCATTCCAGTGCAGTTTCTTGCGCAAGGTGTCGAAATAGCTCCAGCCCTTGGGGTGCAGCAGGCAGAGTTTGTAGGGCGCGCGTCGCACCGTTATACGATCGCCGTGCAACAGGCTGGTGAAGGTCTGCATGTCGAAATTGGCGCTGGCGTCGCGTCCGTTGACCAGCACCAGCGCGATCTCCCCGCTGGCCGGCAGCACGATCGGGCGGTTCGACAGCGTGTGCGGCGCGATCGGCGCCATGATCCAGCCATCGATCGCCGGGTGCAACAGCGAGCCGCCCACCGACAGGGTATAGGCAGTCGAGCCGGTTGGCGAGGCGATGATCAGGCCGTCGGCGCGCTGGTTGGCGACGAAGCGGCCATCGACCTCGACCCGCAGCTCGATCATGCTCGGCGCGCCACCACGGTTGACCACCACGTCGTTGATCGCGACGGTATCGAACACGCAGTCACCATCGCGCCAGACGCTGGCGTGGATCAGGTTGCGATGATCTTCCTCGTATTCGCCGCGCAGGATCGGGCGCAGGTGGGTCTCGAAGTCGGCGAACGGGATGTCGGTGATGAAGCCAAGCCGGCCCTGGTTGATGCCGACCACCGGGATGCCGAAGCGCGCCAGCTTGCGCCCGATGCCGAGCATGGTACCGTCACCCCCCATGACGAGCGCCAGGTCGCACGAGGCACCGATGCCGCTCGCGGACAGGCTGTTGTACTGTGTCAGGCCGGTGTTCTGCGCGGTCTCGCGTTCGATCGACACCTCGCAATCCATGCCGTGCAGGAAATGCGCCATGCGCTCGAGCGCGTCGCGCGAGCCGACCGCGTGATACTTGCCCACCAGCGCCACATGGCGGAAGCGGGATTTGCCAGCCCGGCTTGTTTCGGGGCTCGGGCTTGATGTGGGCAGATTCATTCTCAAATTACATCACAAGCTTTTCTACAATGGCCTGCATGTTAGACGACCGCTCCAAACTGCTGCTCAAGACCCTGGTCGAGCGCTACATCGCCGACGGCGAGCCGGTTGGTTCGCGCACGCTCTCGCGCGCGGCCGGGCTGGAGCTGTCGCCGGCGACGGTGCGCAACGTCATGAGCGACCTCGAGGACCTCGGTCTGATCGTGAGTCCGCACACCTCGGCCGGGCGCATCCCGACCGCGCGTGGCTACCGCCTGTTCGTCGATACCATGCTGACCGTGCGGCGCGAGCGCCTGGCCGTGGTCGATGGCCTGGCGGGGTCTGGGCTCGCGGCCGAGCAGCCACGCCAGGTCCTGAGCCAGGCCGCGCTGCTGCTGTCGAACCTGTCGCAATTCGTCGGCGTCGTCATGACGCCGCGCCGCCCCTCGGTGTTCCGTCACATCGAATTCCTCAGCCTGTCCGAGCGGCGCGTGCTGGTGATCCTGGTCTCGCCCGACGGCGATGTGCAGAACCGCATCATCCACACCCAGACCGACTGCAGCCAGCAGCAACTGCAGGAGGCGGCCAACTTCCTCAATGCCCATTACGCCGGGCTCGCGATGGACGAGGTGCGCTTGCGCCTGAAGACCGAGGTCGACGCGCTGCGCGGCGAAATCACCTCGCTGATGGTCAAGGCCGTCGATGCCGGCAGCGAAGCCATGGAGCAGGACGACGTGGTGGTCTCGGGCGAGCGCAATCTGCTGTCGGTCAGCGAGTTCTCGCGCGACATGGGCCATCTGCGCAAGATGTTCGACCTGTTCGAGCAAAAGACCCAGCTCATGCGATTGCTCGAGGTCTCGAACCAGGCCGAGGGCGTGCGCATCTTCATCGGTGGTGAAAGCCGGATCGTGCCCTTCGAGGAGCTGTCGGTCGTCAGCGCTCCCTACGCGGTCAATGGCGAGGTGGTTGGCACCCTGGGCGTGATCGGCCCGCAGCGCATGGCCTACGATCGCATGATCCAGATCGTCGACATCACGGCCAAACTGGTCAGCAACGCGCTGAGCCACGGCAAGTAGACGCTACAATCCTTGGCTTGGTTCGGGGCGTTAGCTCAGTTGGTTAGAGCAGAGGACTCATAATCCTTTGGTCGTAGGTTCAAGTCCTACACGCCCTACCATTCAAATCAAGAACTTGGCCCGGCCTTCGCGCTGGGCTTTTCTACAATCCGGCCTGCTTTTCTACAAAAGCACGGCGACAGCCCG
>JBDLVJ010000201.1:0-3088 GCA_039804875.1 Pseudomonadota bacterium
CGGCAGTGCCTGCATCCGGGCCAGGGCGTCGTTCATCGTGCCTTCGCGCGTGTCGTGGGTCAGGATGATCAGGTCGGTCTGCGCCGTGCCCTCGCCGGCCACCTCGTCGGCCTCGCGCTGCAGCACCGCATCGATGCTGATGCCCAGGCCGGCCAGGATGCCGGTCACCTGGGCCAGCACGCCGGCCTTGTCCGCCACGCGCAGGCGCAGGTAGTAGCTGGTCACGACTTCGCTCATCGGCAGCACCGGCAGGTCGCTCAGCGCGCTGGGCTGGAAGGCCAGGTGCGGCACGCGGTTCAGCGGATCGGCGGTGTGCAGGCGGGTGATGTCGACCAGGTCGGCGATCACGGCGCTGGCGGTCGGCTCGGAGCCGGCGCCCTTGCCGTAGTAGAGCGTGGTGCCGACGGCATCGCCCTGCACCACGACGGCGTTCATCGCGCCCTCGACGTTGGCGATCAGGCGCTTGGCCGGCACCAGGGTCGGGTGCACGCGCAGCTCGACGCCGCCCTCGACCCGCTTGGTGATGCCCAGCAGCTTGATGCGATAGCCCAGTTGCTCGGCGTACTTGATGTCGGCCGCGCCGAGCCGGGTGATGCCCTCGACATAGGCCTTGTCGAACTGGACCGGGATGCCGTAGGCGATCGCGCTCATGATGGTGGCCTTGTGCGCGGCGTCCACGCCCTCGATGTCGAAGGTCGGGTCGGCCTCGGCGTAGCCCAGGCGCTGCGCTTCCTTCAGCACCACCTCGAAGTCCAGGCCCTTGTCGCGCATCTCGGACAGGATGAAGTTGGTGGTGCCGTTGATGATGCCGGCCACCCACTGGATGCGGTTGGCGGTCAGCCCCTCGCGCAGCGCCTTAATGATCGGGATGCCACCGGCGACGGCGGCCTCGAAGGCCACCATCACGCCCTTGGCCTGGGCGGCGGCGAAGATCTCGGTGCCATGCACGGCCAGCAGCGCCTTGTTGGCGGTCACGACATGCTTGCCGGCGGCGATGGCTTCGAGCACCAGCGCCTTGGCGATGCCGTAGCCCCCGATCAGCTCGACCACGATGTCGATCTCGGGGTTGGCGATCACGGCGCGCGCGTCATTGACCACCTGCACGCCCTCGCCCACCGCCAAGCGGGCGCGCTCGACATCGAGGTCGGCGACCATGGTGATCTGGATGCCACGGCCGGCGCGGCGGGTGATCTCTTCCTGGTTGCGCTTGAGCACGTTGAAAGTGCCGCTGCCCACGGTGCCTATGCCCAGCAGGCCGACTTGGATCGGTTTCATCGGATGTATTCCAGTTGCGAAAATTGAAAGGGAGGTCAGGCGCGGTCGGTGCCGTGGCGCTTGCGGAAGTTGGCCAGGAAGCGCGCGATGCGACCGACCGCATCGGCTAGGTCGTTCTCGTGCGGCAGGTAGACCAGGCGGAAATGATCCGGGCTCGGGTAGTTGAAGCCCGTGCCCTGCACGATCAAGACCTTCTCCTCGGCCAGCAGCTCGTAGGCGAACTGCTGGTCGTCGGCGATCGGATAGACGGCGGGGTCCAGGCGCGGGAACATGTAGAGCGCGGCCTTGGGCTTGACGCAGGTCACGCCCGGGATCTCGGTCAGCAGCTTGTACGCGAGGTCGCGCTGGCGGCACAGGCGTCCGCTCGGGGCCACCAGATCGTCGATGCTCTGGTAGCCGCCCAGGGCGGTCTGGATCGCGAGCTGGCCCGGCGTGTTGGCGCACAGGCGCATCGAGGCCAGCATGTTGAGGCCCTCGATGTAGTCGCTGATGCGGCGCTTGTCGCCCGAGATCACCATCCAGCCGGCGCGGTAGCCGCAGCTGCGGTAGTTCTTGGACAGGCCGTTGAAGGTCACGAACGGCACGTCATCGGCCAGCGAGGCGATCGAGGTGTGGACGTTGCCGTCGTACAGCACCTTGTCGTAGATCTCGTCGGCGAACACGATCAGGCCGTGACGGCGCGCGATCTCGACGATCTGCAGCAGCACCGCGTCCGGGTAGAGCGCGCCGGTCGGGTTGTTCGGGTTGATGATCACGAGGCCCTTGGTGCGGGGCGTGATCTTGCGCTCGATGTCGGCTAGGTCCGGGTTCCAGTCGGACTGCTCGTCGCACATGTAGTGCACCGGCGTGCCGCCCGACAGCGAGACCGAGGCGGTCCAGAGCGGGTAGTCCGGCGCGGGCACCAGGATCTCGTCGCCCGGATTGAGCAGCGCGTTCATCGACATCGCGATCAGCTCGCTGGCGCCGTTGCCCAGGTAGACATCGTCGACCGTGACACCGGCGATGCGCTTTTCCTGGCAGTAGTGCACGACCGACTTGCGCGGCGCGAACAGGCCCTTGCTGTCGGTGTAGCCGGCCGCCTGCGGCAGGTTGCGGATCATGTCCTGCACGATCTCCTCGGGCGGCTCCAGGCCGAACACCGCCAGGTTGCCGATGTTGAGCTTGATGATCTTGTGGCCGTCTTCCTCCATCGCCCGCGCTTTGTCCAGCACGGGTCCACGGATGTCGTAGCAGACGTTGTCCAGCTTGGCGGACTTATGGATGGTGGGGGCTGGCATGGTCTCAACCTCGGTGAAACCTATAATTTCACCACACTTTTGAGCTCATCCCATGAAACTCCAGCCCGACCGCTTCGACACCCTGTTCATCAATGCCTACACGGAGGACTGGATCGCCGTCAGCGGCGAGAAAAAACACCACAGCCTGGTCGTGAGCTCCCAGGGCCGCTGCAGCGACTGGGGCTGCCGGAGCTTCGCCGAGCTGAGCGCCGCGCATTTCGCCAGCCTGGCCGACGACGCGCCCGAGGTGGTGATCTTCGGCAGCGGCGCCAAGCTGCGCTTTGTCTCGCCCGCGCTGCTGCGCGGCCTGATCGAGCGCGGCATCGGGGTCGAAACCATGGACACGGCGGCGGCTTGCCGCACTTACAACATTTTGGCCCAGGAGGGGCGCCGGGTGGTCGCAGCGCTGCTGCTGGAGACCTCCTGAGTCAACGCGCAGCCGCTCACCTGGGAGATGGGCCCGCTTCGGGGTAAAATAGCAGGCTGATTCCCGTAGCCTTGCGCGCATGGCCGGCCCTTGACAAGGCCGTCAAATG
>JBDLVJ010000202.1:0-9759 GCA_039804875.1 Pseudomonadota bacterium
GTCGGGTGGCGAGCGCCAGCGGGTCGCGATCGCGCGCGCGCTGGCCACGGCACCCCGGCTGCTGCTGCTGGACGAACCGATGGCCGCGCTCGACCTGGCGCGCCGGCTGGAGATCATGCCCTGGCTCGAACGCCTGCGCGACGAGCTCAGCATTCCCATGCTCTACGTCACCCATTCGGCCGACGAGCTGGCGCGGCTGGCCGACCAGCTGGTGGTGCTCGAGCGCGGACAGGTGCGCGCGGTCGGGCCGGTGCAGGAGGTGCTGGCCTCTCTGCAGAGCCCGGTCGTGGTCGGCGAGGACGCCGGCGTGTTGCTGCGCGGCCGGATCGCCGAGCGCGATGGCGACTGGCAGCTGGCGCGGGTGGCGTTCGAGGGCGGCGAGCTCTGGGTGCGCGACCGCGGCATCCCCATCGGGCAAGGCGTGCGGCTGCGTGTGCTGGCGCGCGACGTGAGCCTGACGACCACCGAACCGCACCACACCAGCATCCAGAACCATCTGCCGGGACGGATCGAATCGATCGCCGCCGATGCTCATCCCTCGCAGGTGCTGGTGCGTCTGCGCTGCGGCGAGGCGGTGCTGCTGGCGCGCATCACCCGGCGCGCCCAGGCCATGCTGGGCCTGCAGCCGGGCTCCATGGTCTGGGTGCAGGTGAAGTCGGTGGCCGTGGTGCAGTGAGGCGGGCCGGGCGCTGTCGGCCGTTCAGCCCACCACCCTGAGATAGCTTGATTCCCGGACCTCCTCCATCACCACATAGCTGTGCGACTGGCAGGGCACCGGGATATGGTTCAGGATGTTGCTGAGCAGCTCGCGGTACTCGGTCATGGCCTGCAGCCTGGCCTTGACCAGGTAGTCGAAGCCCCCCGAAACCAGATGGCACTCGAGCACCTCGGGCAACTGGGACAGCTCGCGCCGGACGCGGTCGAACACGTCGCCCGACTTGGCCGAGAGCGTGATTTCGACGAAGACCAGCAGCGGTCGGCCGATCGCCTTCGGATCGACGCGCGCGTGGTAGCCGGTGATGACGCCATGGCGCTCGAGCCGGCGCACCCGCTCGGCGCAGGGCGAGGTCGACAGACCGATCCGTTCGGCCAGTTCGGTCATGGAAATCCGACCCTGGCGTTGCAGGAGGTCGAGGATCTTGCGGTCGATGCGGTCGAGTTCGTGCATTTTTGCTGCGGCTCCAGTCAGGCCCGGCTCACTTCAGGAGAAACCGCTGCTGATTGCATGAAAAACAAGAAAATCTGTGGCGTCATGTTCAATAAACTTGATTATCAATCTGTTGGGCAGGAGCGTGGCATGAAAATCATCGTGATGGGCAGCGGCGTGGTGGGCGTGACGACCGCCTATTACCTGGCGCGTGGCGGCGCCGAAGTGGTGGTGCTCGACCGCCAGCCCGGTCCGGCGCTCGAGACCAGCTATGCCAACGCCGGCCAGGTCTCGCCCGGTTACTCGACGCCCTGGGCCGCGCCCGGCATTCCGCTCAAGGCGATGAAGTGGCTGTTTCAGCGCCACGCGCCGCTCGCGATCCGGCCCGATGGCACGCTCCAGCAGTGGCGCTGGATGGCCGCCCTGCTGGCCAACTGCACCGCGCCGCGCTACGCGCTCAACAAGGCACGCATGATGCGCCTGTCCGAATACAGCCGCGACTGCCTGCGCGAACTGCGCGCCACGACCGGCATCGCCTACGAGCACCGCAGCAGCGGCACGCTGCAGGTGTTCCGGACCCAGGCCCAGCTCGACGCGGTCGGACGCGATACCGAGGTGCTGCGCGAGTGCGGCGTGCCCTTCGAGCTGCTGCAGGACCGCGCCGGCCTGGCCCGGATCGAACCCGCGCTGGCGCGGGCACGAGCCTCCCTGGTCGGCGGTCTGCGCCTGCCCGACGACGAAACCGGCGACTGCCACCGCTTCACCCGGGAACTGGCCGAGATGGCGCGCGGGCTCGGCGTGGAATTCCGCTTCGGCACCGGAATCCGGCGCCTGCTGACGGCCGGAGACGCGATCACGGCCGTCGAGCTGAGCGATGGCACGCGGCTGCAGGCCGACCGCTACCTGCTGGCGCTGGGCAGCTATTCGCGCGAACTGCTGCAGCCGCTCGGGCTGGAGCTGCCGGTCTATCCGGTCAAGGGCTATTCGCTCACGATCCCGCTGCTCGATCCCGACCTGGCGCCACGCTCCACCGTGCTCGACGAAACCTACAAGGTCGCGCTGACGCGCTTCGATCAGCGCATCCGGGTCGGCGGCATGGCCGAGCTCGGCGGCTATGACCTGCGCCTGAACCCGCGCCGGCGCGAGACGCTCGAACTCGTGACGAACGACCTGTTCCCGGGTGGCGACCTGCCCCGGGCCGAGTTCTGGACCGGCTTGCGCCCGATGACGCCGGACGGCACGCCCATCGTCGGCGCGACGCCCTGGCGCAATCTCACGCTCAACACCGGCCACGGCACCCTGGGCTGGACCATGGCCTGCGGCTCGGGCCAGCTCGCCGCCGACCTGTTGCTGGGCCGATCGCCAGCGATTCCGCACCAGGATCTGGCGCTGAGCCGCTACGGGCGCGGCGCCGATGCCGGGCTGACCGGGCCGCACCGCCGGTTGGGCGCCAGCCAGCGCGCCTGACCGCTGGCCCGCCCTGGCCGCATCATCATCTGGCCCACCAATGCAAAAGCCCCGCCTGAATCAACAGACGGGGCTTTTGCGAGCCACCAGGGCTTGTCATGGAGCGGGATAAGAGACTCGAACTCTCGACCTATACCTTGGCAAGGTATCGCTCTACCAACTGAGCTAATCCCGCGAAATTTGGTGGAGGGATTGTAGCAGAAGATCCGGCATGGGCTCGGGCCAGTCCGGCGCGCGTCAAGCCTGGTCCGATGCCAGGCTCGCCTGCGGGCTCGCGTCCGGCATCGACGCGTGGCCTCATCGACGCATGCTCTTCAACACGTTGGCGATCAGGAACGCGAGCTCCAGGCTCTGGGAGCCATTGAGGCGCGGATCGCACGCACTGCGGTAACGAGTGGACAGTCCCGAGTCCGAGACGGCCTGTGCACCGCCCCGGCATTCAGTGACGTCCTGGCCCGTCATCTCGAAGTGCAGTCCGCCGGGATAGGTGCCTTCTTGCTCGTGCGCCGCAAAAAAGCCACGCACCTCCTGCAGGATGCGATCGAAATCCCTGGTCTTGTAGCCACTCGCGGAGGTCACCGTGTTCCCGTGCATGGGGTCGCAGCACCAGACGGGCGTGCGTCCTGCCTGGCGCACAGCCCTCAGCAGCGGCGCCAGGCGCTCCGTTACCCGGTCGCTTCCCATGCGGGCGATCAGCACGATGCGTCCCGGGTCCTGATGCGGATCGAGTACATCCAGCAGACGCAGCACGTCTTCGGCTTTCGCCGTCGGGCCCAGTTTCACGCCGATCACATTGTCGAGGCCGCGCAGATATTCCACGTGCGCGCCTTCTGCCTGGCGAGTGCGCTCCCCCAGCCACAGCATATGTGCCGAGCCGGCGTACCAGCTTCCTTCACGTTCCCCCGGCCTGGTCAAGGCCTCCTCGTACTGGAGGTGCAGCGCCTCATGCGAGGTATAGAACTCCACCGCGTGCAGTTGCGGGGCGCGCGCCGCGTCGAAGCCGCAAGCTTGCATGAAGGCCAGCGATTGGGTGATGCTGTCGGCGAGCGCCTCGAAGCGCTCGCCTTGCGTGCTGGAGCGCACGAAATCGGTCGTCCAGCGGTGTACCCGGTGCAGATCCGCGAAACCGCCCTGAGCCAAGGCACGAAGCAGATTGAGCGTGGTCGCAGAATGCGAATAGGCTCTGAGCAGGCGTGACGGATCAGGCTGACGCGCC
This sequence comes from Pseudomonadota bacterium, assembly GCA_039804875.1. Classification (GTDB taxonomy): domain Bacteria; phylum Pseudomonadota; class Gammaproteobacteria; order Burkholderiales; family Burkholderiaceae_C; genus Malikia. Next base: position 3,831 of record JBDLVJ010000202.1, read on the forward strand.
TGCGCCGTGAATGCGCTGCCGTTGATGATGTCGCCACGGTAGGAGGGCAAGACAACACCATCGACGGTTTCGGTGTCCGAGGATCGCGGCTTGGCGAACTGTCCGGCGATGCGGCCGATCTTGACCACCGGGCAGGCTGCTGCATAGGTCAGGACCACGGCCATCTGCAGGATCACGCGGAAGGTGGATTCCAGGCTCGCTTGTCCGAACTCGTCGAAGCTTTCCGCGCAATCGCCCCCTTGCAGCAGGAAGGCCTGGCCGCGGGAAACCGAAGCCAAGCGCTCACGCAGTTGCGAGACCTCGCCCGGGAGGACCAGCGCAGGCATGGCCGACAGGCGGGACTCGACCTCCTGAATCGCCACTGAATCGGCGTAGAGGGGCATTTGCAGCGCTGTCCGCTGGCGCCAGGAGGAGGGAGACCAGGTCTGCATCTTGCTAGGTCCTTGATTTTAATGAATACGCCATGAATGGCCGATGGCGGATCGGTCGATAAAACCATCCCGCTTCGCGCAGGAGGTCTTTTGGTGAGCGTGGCATGGAAACCGCAATTCAGCATTCCATCACATTCGGTATCGATCGGACGGTCGACGATCTCTTCAATCCGCCGGTCCCGATCCACGAACGAGCTGTTGAGCGCGCCAGCGAGCTGGCGCCCGACGGTCGTCTGCTCAGAGCCGCCCAGTCACCGGCAACGCGGCGCCGTGAATGGCGCCGGCCGCGTCCGAGGCCAGGAACGCGATCACCTCGGCGAGCTGCGCCGGCGCCACCCAGCGCGAGACATCGGCGTCGGGCATGGCGGCGCGGTTGTCCGGCGTGTCGATGATCGAGGGCAGCACGCCGTTGACGTTGATGCCCTGGTCGCGCAGCTCGGCCGACATCGATTCGGTCAGGCGGATCAGGGCGCTCTTGGCGGCGCAGTAGGCCCCCATCTGCGCCGCGCCCCGTTGTGCCGCACCGGCCCCCACGGTGACGATTTTTCCGCGGCCACGCTCCAGCATCACCGGTACGACCGCCTGGGCCACATGCACCAGCGTGCGGGCGTTGAGGTCCATCAGGAAATCCCAGCTGGCATCGGAAGTCTCGTGGACCGCCTCGCCCATGCGGAAGCCGCCGGCCAGATGACACAGGACATCGATGCCGCCGAAACGCGCCACGGCCTGGTCTATCGCCGTGCGCACCTGCGCGCGGTCGAGCAGGTCCAGCGGGACCGCCAGGGCATCGGTCACCGAGGCCAGCGTATCGGCCTGCCGGTCCAACAGCACGAGATTGAACCCGCGCTGGCGGAAGATCTCGGTCACGGCGCGGCCCAGCTGGCCGGCCGCGCCGGTGACGACAACGGTTTTCCGCTGCGCGCTCATGCCGTGACGCCTTCCCGCTTGGCGGCATGGTACCGGCCAGTGCCGCGCGAGATCACGCGGTCCCCGGCCAGCCTGTCCCCGGGCACGAAATCGCTGCTGCCCGCGACACGCTGGTAGGCTGGCGCAAAGTCGATGCGTGCCAGCGCCAGCAGTTCCTGCAGGTCGTCGATCACGAAATAGGTCTCCTGAAAGTCATCGATGCGGTAGCGGGTACGCATCACCCGCTCCAGATCAAAGCGGATCCGGTTCGGGGATGCATCTTCCACCGAGAACCGCGTTTCGCTGGCCGAAGAAGCAATGCCCGCGCCGTACAGGCGCAGCCCGTCGGCCTGCCGCACCAGCCCGAATTCCACGGTGTACCAGTAGACGCGGGCCAGCTTGTCGAGCGCCCCGAACGATTGCGCCCGCAAACCGCCCTCGCCATAGGCCTGGATGAAATCGGCCATGGCGGGATTCATCAGCATCGGCACATGACCGAACACATCGTGAAAGATGTCCGGCTCTTCCAGATAGTCCAGCTCGTGGGGCTTGCGGATGAAGTTGCCAGCGGGGAAGCGCCGGTTCGCCAGGTGCGCGAAGAACACATCGTCCGGCACCAGGCCCGGCACCGCGACGACCTGCCAGCCGGTACGCGGCTCCAGCACCTCGTTGAGACGGTTGAAATCAGGAATGCACGCGGCATCGAGCGGCAGGTCGCGCAGACCCTGGATGAACTCGTCACAGGCCCGCCCGGACAACAGCCGCACCTGCCGCTCGAACAGCGTCTTCCAGGTGGCGTGATCCTGGGCGGTATAGCGTTCCCAGTGCTGAGGAATGGTCCAATCGATGCGGTCCGGACGACAGGCGTCACCGGCGGCCAGGCCGTGCTTGAGGCTGGGGGCGATCATGGTATCCATGCTCAGGCTCCTGCTTGCGCAAGGGGGAATGGGGTGCAGTGGCGTGCGAAGACGGCACCAGCCGCGCGAGCCCAGGCGATGTCGCGTTCGCTGACGCCACCGGCATCGTGGGTGGTGAGCGTGACCTCCACCAGGCGGTGGACGTTGAACCACTCCGGGTGATGGTCCTGCTTCTCGGACAGGATCGCCAGTTCTGTCATGAACGCGAAGGCCTGCGCGAAATCGGCGAACATGAACCGCCGCACCAGCGCCGGCCGCACGGGGTCGTATGTCCACTGCGGCAGGCCGGCGAGCGCCTGTTGCAGGATTGATGGAGCCAGCGACTGCATCAACGCACCAGCTGGTCGAGCGCGATCTCGAACGCGGTGCTCGCGATCTGCTGCTGGGCATCTGAGCGGGCGTGGCAACGAGCCAGCGCCGACTCGATCGTGCTTGACACGTCGCCGAAGATCGCCTCGTCGGACACCTCGATGCCCTGGCCCATCAGGAAGGCAAAGGCACGCGCCATGCCGCAGTTGGCAATGAAGTCGGGAATCACGGCGACCTGCTGGTCGGCGCGCTCGTATATCGGGCCATAGAAGATCTCGCTGTCAGCGAACGGCACGTTGGCGCCGCTGGAAACGACTTCCAGGCCCGCGGCGATCAACGCATCCACCTGCTCGCGTGTCACCAGCCGCGAAGCGGCGCAGGGCAGGAAGACTTCCGCGCCGATGGACCACACCTGCGCCTGGATCTCGTCTGGCGACAGCAGGTTCTCGGCGTTGAGCTGGTTGCCGTTCTTGCCGAGGTAAAGCGCCTTGACCTCGTCCAGCGTGAAGCCCTCGGGCTTGACCAGGCCGCCCACGCGGTCGACGATGCCGACAATCTTCGCTCCGGCCTGTGCCAGGTAATACGCCGCGGCAGAGCCGACATTGCCCCAGCCCTGCACGATCACGCGCTTGCCCATCACCGAGCCGCCATAGATACGGTAGTAGTGCAGCACCGATTCGGCGACGCCCCAGCCGGTGATCAGGTCGGCGACGACATATTTGCGCTCGATCGAGGGCGTGAAACGCTGGTCCTCGACGATCTTCTTGACGCCCACGCGCAGCTGGCCGACCTTCTGGATGCGCTCGCTCTCGCTCGGCTGGAAGTGGCCCACGACGACGCCCTCCTGCGGATGCCAGAGCCCGTAGCTTTCCGTGATCGGGATCACCTCGTGCACCTCGTCGACGTTCAAGTCACCGCCAGTGCCGTAGTAGGTCTTCAGCAGCGGCGTCACCGCCTTGTACCAACGACGCAGGACGCCGTCCTTGCGCGGGTCGGCCGGATCGAAGTCGATGCCCGACTTGGCGCCACCGATCGCCGGACCGGAAACGGAAAACTTGACCTCCATCGTCTTGGCGAGCGATTCGACCTCGCGGCGATCCAAGCCCTGGCGCATGCGTGTGCCGCCGCCAGCGGCGCCGCCGCGCAGCGAGTTGATCACGACCCAGCCCTTGGCCGGTGTCTCGCTGTCGTGCCATTCGAAGACGATCTCCGGGGTCTTGGCCTCGAAGCGGGAAAGCAGTTCTTTCATGGGATCTTTCGGTATGTGGGGGGTATTAAGGAGAGCAGGAGCGCGTCGTCGTCCAGCGTTTCGCCGCGGGTCTTCTCGAACATGTGCAGCAGGTCCTCCACGCTCATGCCATGGCGCTGCGGTCCCGCCACGTCGAGGATCACGCGGCCTTCGTGCAGCATCACCGTGCGTTGGCCAAAGTCCAGCGCCTGGCGCATCGAGTGCGTGACCATCATGGCCGTCAGCCTGGCCTCCTCGACAATGCGCGCGGTCAGCTCCAGCACGAAGGCGGCGGTCTTGGGATCCAGCGCAGCGGTGTGCTCGTCGAGCAGCAGAATGCGCGAGGGCTTGAGCGAAGCCATCAGCAGGCTGACTGCCTGTCGCTGGCCGCCGGAAAGCAGGCCGATCTGGTCTTCCAGCCGGTTTTCCAGTCCCAGCTTCAGGATCGCGAGCTTCTCGCGGAAGAATTCGCGCAGCCCCTTGCTCGACGCGAAGCCGAAGCCGCGCGGCTGCCCGCGCTTGAAGGCCAGTGCCATGTTCTCCTCGATCGTCAGCGCCTCGCAGGTACCGGCCATCGGATCCTGGAAAACTCGGGCCACCAGGCCGGCGCGCTGGGCGGCATTGAGCCGCGTGACGTCGGTGTCGTCGATCTGGATCGTGCCGCGGTCGACCAGCAGGTCGCCGGAGACGGCGTTCAGGAAGGTCGACTTGCCGGCGCCATTGGAGCCGATGACGGTGACGAACTGGCCGGTCGGAATCTCCAGGTCGAGGCCGCGCAGCACGCGGTTCTCGATCGGGGTGCCGGGGTTGAAGGTCTTCTGGAGTTGGCAGGCGCGCAGCATCAGCAGGCCTCCTTCTTGATGGGGGTGACGACAGTCGCAGCGGCGCGCTTCGGGAGGGCGCCGGCCAGCTTGCGCTTCCAGGCCGGGACCATCAGCGCGACGGCGACGAGCAGCGCGGTGACGAGATTGAGGTCCTGCGCCTGCAGGCCGAGGAAATCGGTATTCAGCGCGGCAGCGATGAAGAAACGGTAGAGCACCGCGCCGACCAAGCAGGCTAGCGTCGTGATCACCAGCTTGCGCGCCGGTACCAGCGTCTCGCCGATGATGACCGCAGCCAGGCCGATGACGATCGTGCCGACGCCCATCGAAATGTCGGCCCCGCCCTGGCTCTGCGCGAACAGCGCTCCGGCCAGCGCGACCAGGCCGTTCGAGAGCGCGAGGCCCGCGATCGTCTGCCGGTTGGTCGAGATGCCCTGGGCGCGAGCCATGCGCGGATTGCCGCCGGTGGCACGCATCGCCAGACCCGTTTCCGAGGCGAAGAACAGGTCGAGCAGGACCTTGGCGAGGATCACGATCGCCAGCAGCGCGAGCGGCTTCATCCAGTAATCCGGCACGCCGTCGATGGCCAGTGCCGAGAACACCGTCGGCTCATCGATCAGCGCGACGTTGGGCTTGCCCATCACGCGCAGGTTGATGGAATACAGCGCAATCATGACGAGGATGGACGCGAGCAGCTGCATGATGCGCAGGCTCACGTTCAGCCAGGCGGTGATCGCGCCGGACAGCGCGCCGGCCATGACCGCCACCGTGGTGGCGGCGAAGGGGTTCCAGCCGGCCACGATCAGCGCCGCGGCGACCGCCCCGCCAAGCGGGAAGCTGCCGTCGACCGTCAGGTCGGGGAAATTGATGATGCGGAACGAGAGCAGGACGCCGAGGGCGACCAGGCCGAAGATCAGGCCGATCTCCAGCGCTCCCAGGGAGGCGATCAGTGACATGGTGGAAAGGCCTCGGGTCGATTACTTGATGACGACCTTGGCCGAGCTCATCAGAGCCTCGCTCAGCACCACGCCCTGCTTGCTCGCGGCGTCCGGGTTGACGTGCAGTTCGAAGGTGGTCGAGGTTTGCGAGGCGATCGCGCCCGGCTGCTCGCCCTTCAGGATGCGCACGACGATCTTGCCGGTCTGGCGGCCGAGGTCGTAGTAGTTCAGGCCCAGCGCCGCGACGGCGCCGCGCTTGACCGCATCGGTATCGGCGGCGACGACCGGCAGCTTGGCCTGCTGCGCGACCTTGACGATGCCCTCGAAGGCCGACATCACGTTGTTGTCGGTCGGCGCATAGATCACGTCGACCTTGCCG
>JBDLVJ010000203.1:0-6176 GCA_039804875.1 Pseudomonadota bacterium
GCAGTGTGAATGCAGTGCTCTACCGCTGAGCTAATCGCCCTTGGCTGCTTCCCCGAGAAAGGCAGTCAGGTTTTTTCTGGTGGGTAATACATGGATCGAACATGTGACCCCTGCAGTGTGAATGCAGTGCTCTACCGCTGAGCTAATCACCCGAAGCAGATATTCTATGTCGAAAATTCGCCCGATCCGGAGGCGGCGCCAAATTTTTGCAGTTGATCAGGGCAGGGCGCTCGTCAGTCTTCCTGACGGGCCTGTTCGAGCGCCTGCAGCGCGCCGACGCGCCGCTTGGCGTCGCCGTGGTAGTACATGCGGACCGTGATGGCCGGGTCCTTGTGGCCCAGCCGTTCGGCCGCGTCGGCGATCGGGAAATGGCCGTTGATCGCCTCCGAGGCGCCCGAATGCCGGAACCAGTGCGGCGAGACCTGGCGCAGCCGTTCCGCCAGGGACTGGATCTCGAGGTCCGAGGTGGCCGGGTGCGACTCGAGCAGCCAGTCGGCGGCGGCAGCGCCGAGCTCCTTGACCTCGCCGAACAGGGCGCGCGGCGTCATCGAGGGGTAGTGATTGGCGTTGCGCCGCAGCGAGACCACGACCGGAATGTCGGTCTCTTGGCGCTGCGGCAGCGCGGGCAGGCCCAGCGCCTCGCGGTAGGCCATCAGCTCCTTCATGACGGCGGGGGTGATCTCGATCGCGCGCACCTTGCGGCCCTTGCCGTGGACCGAGGCGAACCAGACTCCGCCACGCTGACGGATGTCGCTCATGCGCAGGCCGGAAAGCTCTGAGATCCGCATCCAGAGGTTGAACAGCGCGACCGTGATCCAGCGCAGGCGGATCGCGCGCTGCTGCTGGGTCGTGGTCTCGGCCTGCTCGAGCAGGCGGTCGGTGGCCGACAGCATGTGCAGGTAGGCCTTGGGCTCGAAGACCCGGTCGGTCTTGGCATCCTGCTTGACGATGAAGCGTCCCAGATCGGAAAAGGGATTGAAGTCGAGCAAGGCCTGGTCCTGGGCCGAGCGCTTGGTGTTGTTGAACTTGTAGAGCGAGGACAGCGACGCGATGGCCTGGGCCACCGAGCGCGGCGACTTGGCGCGCGCAAACGGGTTGCTGGCGACGCCGAAATGGTTCGGCAGCGCCCGGGCGCCGCGATCCTGCCAGAACGGCGCCGACTCCAGGCGCGCGAGCTCGAACCGGGCCGAGGCCGAGCTCAGGACGGCGGGATTGCCCGAGCGCCCGGCATCAAGCGGCTCGTGGGTCAGCGCGCGCAGAAAGTCATGGGCGTCGATCGGCCCGGCGCGCAGCAGCAAGTCGGCCTGATAGCCGTGAGTCTGTTCGAGGAAATAAAGCCAATAGGCCGCGATGCGCTGGTAGGCCCGGTGCGTGTGCGGGCTCTTGCGTCGGAACGGCTCAAGCCAGTTGCCGACCGCCGTCAGATCGAACAGCAGTCCGGGCGGCTGATGGATGGCGTCGGCGGGAATGACGAAGCCGTCCAGCACGAGGTCTTGGGATGAGGCGGTGTTGTCTGGCATTTTTCTCGGGTCCGGGATGCTGAAGCCATTGTGCCGTGTTTGTCGAGTTTTCCACCCCTCCCGGATAATGCTGCAGTTCCGATAATTCACATTAACAGAACTACAGAAAAATCAAACGTACTTATTTTACGTATTACGTCAAAAAAATACGTAAAATAGCTGGAGGCAAAATCAAGCGCCCAAATCAGCAACAGACCCGGAAAACCCCATGAATGAAGCCACCACCCCTCTGATCGAGAACAGTCCCGCAGCCAGCGATCCGGACACTCAGTTGCGCCTGGCCCTGCTGGCCTTGCTGACCCCGCTGGCGGCCCAGCAAGTGACGGCCCGCGAGGCCTACTCGGCGATGACGCGGCTGGTGGCCCGGCTCGAGGGCGACGTACCGACCGGGGCGCGCCTGGTCGGGTTGCTGCAGCTCTTCAATGCCCAGCGGCCGGCGGGTGTTCCCGCGATACCGGTTGGCACTGCTGGCGTGGCGCAGGACTGCATGGCCGCCTATCGGCGCAGCCTGGTGCGGGCCAATACCCTGGGCGTGGCGCATCCGGCGCTGCCGGCCGACATGATCGAGGGGCTCAACCGCTGGCTCGAACGCCTGCTCGATCTGATGAAGGATGAGATACGCCGCCCCTACGAGGCCGAGGCGGTGCAGTTGCGCGCTCAGCTCGCGGCCGAACTGGCGTCACAGCAACAGGCGGCCGAGGCCGAGCGGCAATCGGCGCGCGAGGCGTTGCGGGCGCTTGAATCGAGGCTGGAGCAAAACCAGCAGCAGACCATGACCCTTGAGCAGGAGAATGCCGCGCAAGCGCTGCGCCTTGGCGAGCTGCAAGCCGCCCTGGTTCGGTCAGGGGCCGAAAACCGCGCCTCGGCCGAGCGCGCTGCGGTGTTGCAGTCGCGGCTGGAGCAGTCAGCTGATCGCCTGGGCCAGCTCGAGTTGTCGCTGCGCCAGACACAGGCGGCTGGCGACGAGGAGCGCCGGCAACGCCTGTTGTCGATCGATGCCGCGCGCGTGATCGAGCGCGAACTCGCGGGCGAAAGGGAAAAACGCAAGGCCGCCGATGCGCTGGCTCGCACGCTGGAGAAATACCTCGAGGAGGAAAAATCCCGCGCCGTCGCTCTGCAGTCCGCCTTGAGCGAAGCCCAGCGCCAGCCAGTGTTGGTGGCTGCCGAGCTCGCCAAGCCAAGTCAGTCCCGGCTCAAGCCGTCACGGCGTTCGGCTCCCGCTGCCGCACCAGTGCGCAGGAAGCGCTTGCGCTGAGATCAGTTCGGCATCAGAGAGATGCTCTCACCAAGTCGCTGGTCCGAGCTTGGCGCGCAACGCCCGGTTGATCAGCTCCAGCACGTTCTTGCGCTCGGTGGCGATGGCGAAGTCGCGCGCGCCCAGACCCTGCTGGTTCTCGAGCGCGACATCGGCACCGGCATCGATCAGCAGTCGCACCGTATCGACATGGCCGTAGCGCGCCGCCATCATGAGTGGCGTCGTGTCGTTGGGCGAAGCCGCATCGATGTAGGCGTGGTGTTCGAGCAGCAGCGCGACCATCCCGGTGCTGACAGGCTCCGCCTGGGTGGCCGCGTAATGCAGCGGGGTCCAGCCCGGCTTGTTGACTTCGGCGCCCTGCCCGATCAGCTGCCCGAACAGTTCGACATGCCCGCGCAGCGCGGCCAGCATCAGCGCGTTTTCTCCGTTGGCGCCAAGGGCGTCAAGATCGATCCCGCGCTGGCCGATCAGGAATTCGGCCACCCGCAGCGAGTCCGAGCGCAGCGCCAGCAGCAAGCCGGGCTGACCGGTCTCGTCGCGGGTGTTGAAGTCGAAGCCGCGTGACTGGAGACGGCGCAGGGTCTCGGGCTCATCGAGGCGCAAGGCGCGCAGGAAATCCTCATATGACCCCGCGGTCGCGGGCAAGCCGAAACCGGCGATCAGCAACGCCGCCGCGAGATGCGAAACCACCCGGCGCCGGTCTGTTGGGCCAAGATGAATGGGCGGGACCGCGCGCAACGGTATGGGAAGGTCGGACATGTCGGTCAGCCCTGCTCTGAGTGCATGGGCCTCAGGATACCGCCATGCCCTGGAACAGCGCCAGCGTGTTGGCACGCGTCGCGGCGGCGACAGTTTCGAGCGGCAGCCCCTTGAGCTCGGCCAGCTTCTGCGCCACATGCGGCACGAACGCTGGCGTGTTGGTCTTGCCGCGATACGGGACCGGCGCCAGATAGGGGCTGTCGGTCTCGATCAGGCAGCGCTCCAGCGGCACGAAGCGCGCGACCTCGTGCAGGTCGGTCGCGTTCTTGAAGGTCAGGATGCCCGAGAACGAGATGTGGAAGCCCAGTTCGAGCGCCGCCCGCGCGACCGCGATACTTTCGGTGAAGCAATGGAAGACGCCGCGCGCCGGCGGCAGATCTCCCGCCCCCTGCGGTCCGAAGCCACCCTCTTCCCTCAGGATGGCCAGCGTGTCATCCGAGGCGCTGCGGGTGTGGATCACCAGCGGCAGATCGGTCTGGCGCGCGGCGCGGATATGGCGGCGAAAACGCTCGCGCTGCCATTCCATGTCGGCCATGCTGCGCTCGCCCAGGCGGTAATAGTCAAGTCCGGTCTCGCCGATGCCGACCACGCGCGCGCGCCGCGACAACGTGATCAGCTCGTCGACCGAGGGTTCGCGCACGCCCTCGTTGTCGGGATGCACGCCGACCGTGGCCCAGAGCCGGTCATGGGCGACGGCCAGCTCGTGGACGCCTTCGAATTCCTCCAGCGTGGTGCAGATGCACAGCGCGCGCTCGACCTGGGCCTGCTGCATGGCTTGCAGGATCTCGGGCAGACGGGCGCGCAGCTCGGTGAAGTTGAGGTGGCAATGGGAATCGATGAACATGTAGGACAGTCAATGAGGGGTCAGCACCGTGCGGGCCAGACCGGCCCAGGCCTCTTGCTGCAGACCGGCGTTGTAGGGATGTTCGACCGTGCGGGCGGTCTGTTGCAAGGCCTTGTGCCACTGCAGCAGCGCGGGCAGCCGGGGTGGCGGCGGCAGGTCGGCGGGTGGAAAGAAGCGTGGCTGGCCGCCACTGACGACCACCATCAGGTCGTGGCAGATCTTGTGCAGCAAGTCGAGCTGGCGCGCCGGCGCCCAGTCGGCCAGCGCCGACCAGTCGCCACGCGCGACCGAGCGCGGCAGGTCCGCCCAGGCCGAAGCCGTCAGCCCGAGCCGGGCCAGCGTTAGCGCCTCGTCGGGTCGGCCACCCGCGGCGAGCAGCCAGGCGGCCAGCGCCTCGCGGGACTGCGGCTTGCCGGCCAGGGATTCATCGGCCTGCACCGCCTGTTCGAGCCAGGCAAGCGCCTCGTCCCGTGCCGGCCATTCGAGCGCATGGTGCTGGCAGCGGCTGCGAATCGTGGGCAGCAGCGCGTGGGCCGCTTCGGTCGCGAGCACGAAGCGCAAGGCTCCCGGGGGTTCCTCCAGCGTCTTGAGCAGGGTATTGGCCGATTCAATGTTGAGCCGGTCGGCCGGATAGACCAGCACCACCTTGGTGTTGCCACGCGAGCGGGTGAACTGGGTGAATGCCACCGCCTCGCGCGTGGCGTCGACGCGGATGAACTTGCCGGGCTTGAGTTCCTTCTTGTCGATCTTGTCCTGCGTGCGCTCGTCGAGTGGCCAGCCGAGCTCGAGCGCCAGCGTCTCGGGCATCAGCAGGAACAGGACGGGATGGGTCCGCACATCGACCGCGTGGCAGCTGGCGCAGCGGCCGCAGGCGCCCTGCTCCGGGCTGGGCGACTCGCAGAGCCAGGACCGCGCCAGCGCCAGCGCCAGCGGGTACTGGCCCAGGCCGGCCGGACCGCTGAGCAGGATGGCGTGACCGCGCTGCTGCTGCAGCGCCACCAGCTGGCGCCGCAGCCAGGGCGGCAGGCGGCTGGCGTCAGCTTGCTGGTTCATGGCTGGCCCCAGGCTTGTTCGCAATGCCGCAGCACCTGCTCGCGCACCTGCTCCATGGTCTGGCTGGCATCGATGCGGGCGAAACGCTGCGGTGACTGGACCGCGCGCGCGGCATAGCCGCTGGCGACGCGCTGAAAAAAGGGCTCGGCCTCGGCCTCGAACTTGTCGGGCTGGCGCGCGCCGGCCAGGCGGCTGGCGGCGATGGCCGGCGGCAGGTCGAACCAGAAGCAGCGCTCGGGCTCGAGCAAGCTGGCTTGTCCGGATTGCTGCTGCACCCATTGCTCGAGCTGGCGCAGCACCTGCAGATCAAAGCCGCGCCCGTAACCCTGGTAGGCAAAGGTGGCATCGGTGAAGCGGTCGCACAGGAGCACGTCGCCGCGCGCCAGCGCCGGCAGGATCACCCGCAGCACATGGTCGCGCCGGGCGGCGAACATCAGCAGCGCCTCGCTCAAGGGGTCCATCGCCTCGTGCAACAGCAGCTCGCGCAGCTTCTCGGCCAGGGGCGTGCCGCCGGGCTCGCGCGTGAGCAGCACGCGCCGACCTCGGCCACGGAACCAGTCGGCCACCGCGGCAATGTGGGTTGACTTGCCGGCACAGTCTATGCCTTCGAAACTGATGAACAATCCGGTCTGCGTCATGAGTGAGATGCCTTGAAAATCAACGGGCCAGGATATAGCGGCGCACCGCGCGGTTGTGCTCGTCGAGGGTAGCGCTGAACTGGCTGCTGCCGTCGCCACGCGCCACG
>JBDLVJ010000204.1:0-3001 GCA_039804875.1 Pseudomonadota bacterium
GCTCACGCTCGAGGCCGCGCGGCTGGCCGGGCTCGGTGCGCCGCGTCTGCTCGAGGAGCCGCAGGCGGCCTTTCACGACTGGCTGCTGCGGCAGCGCGACCGGCTGGCGCAGGAGCTGGCCGGTTCCCGGCTGGTGCTGGTGGTCGATGTCGGCGGTGGCACCACCGATCTGACCCTGGTGCGGGTCGAGCCCGATCCGGCGGGCGGTCCGCCCCGGCTGACCCGTGTCGGTGTCGGCGACCACCTGATGCTGGGGGGCGACAACATGGACCTGGCGCTGGCCCATCAGGTCGAGCGCCGCCTGGCCGGCAGCGCGCCGCTGCCGGCGGCCGCCCTGTCGCAGCTGGTCCAGCGCTGCCGCGCGGCCAAGGAGCTGCTGCTGTCGGACCAGGCCCCCGCTTCGGTGTCGGTCACGCTGCTGGGCGCTGGTTCGCGCCTGGTCGGCGGCGCGCGTTCGGTCGATCTCGCGCGCGACGAGGTCGAGCGGCTGGTCGTCGATGGTTTCCTGCCACTGGCGCCGGTCTCCGAGCGTCCGCGCAAGCGGCGCGCGGCCCTGGTCGAGTTCGGCCTGCCCTATCCGGCCGATCCGGCGATCACGCATCATCTGGCCGAATTCCTGCAGCGCCATGCCGCCGCCGCGCGCGAAGCCCTGGGGCCTGGCGTGCCGGATGGCGCCGGCGGTTTTCCGCTGCCCGACACGCTGCTGCTCAACGGCGGCGTGTTCCGCGCCCCGGCATTGGCGCGCCGGCTGGCCGAGTTGCTCGAGTCGTGGCGCGGCCAGCCGCTGCGCCTGTTGCGCAACGACGAGCCCGACCTCGCGGTCGCGCGCGGGGCGGTGGCGCAGGCGTTGCTGCGCGCTGGCCGCCTGCCCGGCCTGGGCCCGGGCATCGGTGGCGGCGCCGCGCGCAGCTATTTCCTGCTGCTTGAGCAGCAGGGGCGCGCCCAGGGCCTGTGCCTGTTGCCGCGCGGCACGCCCGAGGGCAGCGAGCTGGCCCTGCCGGGCCGGCGCTTCGCGCTGCGCCTGGGGCAGGCGGTGCGCTTTCACCTGGCATCGGCCTCGGGTGATGGTGCCTGGCAGGCCGGCGAGCTGGTCGAGCTCGAGGCCGAGCGCTTCGTGCGCCTGCCCGCGCTCGCGGCCGTGCTCGCACCGGCCCCGGGGCAAGGGCAAGGGCAAGGGCAAGGGCAGAGTTGTGCGGAGGTCACGGTCGAGCTGCTGACCCGCATGACCGAGGTCGGCACGCTCGAGGTGCATTGCGTCGCCTGCGACGACCCGACCCAGCGCTGGCAGCTGGCGTTCCAGCTGCGTGGCGCCGGTGCCGTCGAAGCGGACGGAGCTGATGAAACCGATGGCACCGATGCCGGACCGGCCGCGCATCCCCGGCTGGCCGAGGCGATCGCGCTGCTCGAGCGCGTCTTTGGCGAAGGTTCGCAGCGGGTCGAGGCCAAGGAGGTGCGCCAGCTGCGCGCCGGTCTCGAGCGCCTGCTGGGGGCCCGCGAGGCCTGGGAGCTGGCGCTGCTGCGCGCGCTGTTCGACGCGCTGCTGGCGCGCGCCCGGCGCCGACGCCGTTCGGCCGAGCATGAGCGCGCCTGGCTGAATCTGGCGGGCTACTGCCTGCGCCCGGGAACCGGCGCGCCGCTGGACGACTGGCGCGTCGCCCGGTTGTGGGCGCTCTATCCGCAGGGCCTGCAGTTCGGTGCCGAGAGCAACAACTGGTCCGAGTGGTGGACGCTCTGGCGCCGGGCCGCTGGCGGCCTGGGCGAGGCGCAACAGCTCGAACTGCTGCAGACCGTGGGGGCGACGCTGGAGCAGATCGTCACCAGTCGCCAGGCTTCCCATCCGCTCAGGGGCAGCTACGACGACATGCTGCGGCTGGTGGCCGCGCTAGAGCGGGTACCGCAGGCCTACCGCGCCGAGCTGGGCCAGTGGCTGGTCGGGCGGCTGCACAAGACCGCCCAGGCCAGTGGCGCCGGCGCTTCGGTCCGTGAAGGCAAGGCGGGTGGCCAATCGAGCGGCAAGCCGACCGAGCCGGCCAGCGCCTGGTGGGTGGTTGGCCGGCTGGGGGCGCGGGTCTCGCTCTACGGCCAGGCTCAGAACGTTGTCTCGCCCGAGGTCGCGACCGCCTGGCTGGAGGCGCTGCTGGCGCTGGACTGGCGCCGGGTCGAGCAGGCCGCCTTCGCGGCGGTGCAGATCGCGCGCGTCAGCGGCGACCGCGCGCGCGACCTGGCGCCCGAATCACGCGAACTTGTGTTGCGGCGCCTGACCGAGTTGCGGGCGCCCGAGCTCTGGTGCCGGATGCTGCGCGAACGGGTCGAGCCCGACGCGGCCGAGCAGCGCCTGAGCTATGGCGAGGCGCTGCCGCCGGGGCTGCGGTTGCTGGCGGGCTGATCAGGCGCCTTCGATCACGACCCGGCTGGCGCCGCCGTTGAGGCGGCTGACCCGGACCCGGGTGCCGATGCGCTCGGTCATCTCCTGTACATGCGAGATCACGCCGACCTTGCGCCCGAGCGCCTGCAGGCGATCCAGCGCATCGAGCGCGAGGTTGAGCGACTCGGCGTCCAGGCTGCCGAAGCCCTCGTCGATGAACAGCGACTCGACCTTGACCCGATGCGACGACAGCGAGGCCAGCCCGAGCGCCAGCGCCAGCGAGACCAGGAAGGATTCGCCGCCCGAGAGCGAGTGCACCGAGCGCAGCTCGTCGCCCATGTCCTGATCCACCACCAGCAGCCCGAGGCTGTCGCGCAGGCGTTCGATCCGGTAGCGGCGCGTGAGGCCCCGCAGATGCGCGTTGGCGTAGTCCAGCAGCAGGTCGAGCGTGAGCTGCTGCGCGAAGTTGCGGAACTTCTTGCCGTCGGCCGAGCCGATCAGCTCGCCGAGCTGCTCCCAGGTGCGGGTGCGTGCCGACTGGCTGTCGAGGCGTTGCTGGATGCCGGCCGAGCGCAACAGCCGCTCGTTGTCCTGCGCCAGTGCCAGCCGCAAGCCAGCCTGCGCATCGCTCGCTGC
>JBDLVJ010000205.1:0-3626 GCA_039804875.1 Pseudomonadota bacterium
CGGCTGCTGCACAAGGGCCCGGACGCCTTCCTCAAGAAGGTGGCCGAGGAAGCCGGCGAGGCCGTCATGGCCGCCAAGGACCTGCAATACGGTGCCGGCGAGGCCCAGGCCCTGGTCGGCGAGGTGGCCGACCTCTGGTTTCACAGCATGATCGCGCTGGCGCATTTCGGTCTCAGCCCGGCCGACGTGGTGGCCGAACTCGCGCGCCGCGAGGGCCTGGGCGGCCTGGAGGAAAAGGCGCTACGCAAGGCCAAGGCACGCGAGCAGGGCGAGTAAGCCAGGCCCGCTCGTGAACCGCCACATGATCGACGACGAACGCCATGAGCGCGACCAGCGCCTGCGCAGCCTCAACAACGTCGGGCTGATCAGCTATCTGCTGCACCTGATCGTCGCGGTCGGCGCGCTGGTGCCGGGCGGTCAGTGGGGGCCGACGCTGCTGATCGTGGCGCTGGTGCTCGACCTGGTCAAGCGCGAGGACGCGCGTGGCAGCTGGCACGAAAGCCACTTCCGCTGGCGCATCCGCACCGTGGCCTTCGCGCTGCTGGCCTACCTGCTGACGCTGCCGCTCTGGCTCTTCATCCTGCCGGGCTGGCTGGCCTGGACCGTCATCTCGGCCTGGTTCGTCTACCGCATCGTCAAAGGCATGGTCCGCATGAACGCGGGCCGGCCCATGGAGTCTCCCGAATGAACGCTTCCCCCGACTGCATCTTCTGCAAAATCGTCGCCGGCCAGATCCCGAGCCGCAAGGTCTACGAGGACGACGAGCTCTACGCCTTCCATGACATCAACCCCTGGGCGCCGGTGCATTTCCTCGTGATCCCCAAGCTGCACATTCCGTCGATGGCCCAGCTCGAGGCCGGTCACGCGGCGCTGCTCGGCAAGATGATGGTGCTGGCGCCCCGGCTCGCGCTCGAGCAGGGCTGCAACCCCTATCCGGCCGGCGGCTTCCGCGTCATCGCCAACACCGGCGACGAGGGCGGCCAGGAAGTGCACCACCTGCACCTGCACGTCATCGGCGGCCCACGGCCTTGGGCGCGCGGCTGACTTGATTCAGGAAACCGTCACCCCATATGGGGATAATGAAGGATGGCCGTGCGTGAACCAAGCGCGCGCGGTGGAATCCAAACCGTTTGATGGGGCGCAGTCCCCGCTCTGGAGTTCACGAAATGGGTAGTTTTTCCATCTGGCACTGGCTGATCGTCCTGCTGATCGTCGTCATGGTCTTCGGCACCAAGAAGCTCAAGAATCTCGGCTCCGATCTCGGTGGCGCGGTCAAGGGCTTCAAGGACGGCATGAAGGACGGCGGTCACCCGGCCGACGACGACAAGACCGCGCCGCAGGCTGCTCCCCAGGTCGCGCGGCAGGCGGCGGCCGACAAGTCCACCATCGACGTCGAAGCCAAGACCAAGGGCTGAGCCCCGGTCCTGACTGAACCCGAATGATCGATCTCGGCATATCCAAGCTCGCGCTGATCGGCGCGGTGGCGCTCGTCGTCATCGGCCCCGAGAAGCTGCCGCGCGTCGCGCGCATGGTCGGCACCCTGCTTGGCAAGGCGCAGCGCTACGTCGCCGACGTCAAGGCCGAGGTCAACCGTTCGATGGAGCTCGACGAGCTCAGGAAGATGAAGGACAACGTGACCAGCGCCGCGCACGAGGTCCAGTCCTCGATGCGCGAGGTCGGCAGCGAGTTCGAGCGCAGCGTGTCCGGCGCTGTCGACCCGCTCCAGGACGACGGTTCGGCCTACATGCCCGCGCCCCCGGTCTACCGCCATCCCGGGAAGAACTTTCGCCTCAAGCAGAAGGCCGTGCCCCAGTGGTACAAGGCCCGCCAGGGCCTGCGCAGCAAGGCGCAGTCAGGCGCGGCACGGGTGGCGCGCTTTCGTCCCAAGTCCCGCTTCCAGTGACCCCCTGATCCATGTCAGACAAGCAAGAACCGGCTGACGAGCTCGCCGGCAGCGAACAGCCCTTCGTCCAGCACCTGATGGAGCTGCGCGACCGCCTGCTCTACTGTCTCTACGGCGTCGCCATCGCCATGGCGCTGCTGGCGCTCTGGCCCGGTCCCTCGGGCCTGATCGACCTGATCGCGGTGCCGATCCGGGCCCACATGCCGCCCGATGTCAAGCTGATCGCGGTCGGCGTCTTCACGCCCTTCTTCATTCCGCTCAAGGTGCTGATGATGGCGGGCCTGCTGCTGGCGCTGCCCTGGGTGCTGTACCAGATCTGGGCCTTCGTCGCTCCCGGCCTCTACAGCCACGAGAAGCACTTCGCGCTGCCGCTGATCATCTTCGGCAGCCTGCTGGCCTATGTCGGCATCGCCTTCGTGCAGTTCTTCGTGCTCGACAAGATGTTCGGCTTCATCCAGGGCTTCACGCCCGAGAGCGTCAACGCGACCCCCGACATCGCCTCCTACGTCGAGGCCATCCTGTCGCTCTACCTGGCCTTCGGCCTGGCGTTCCAGGTCCCGATCGTCGTGATGCTGCTGGTGCGCTTCGAGCTCGTCACGGTGGTCCAGCTCAAGACCTATCGCGGCTACTTCGTCGTCGGCGCCTTCGTCGTCGCGGCGGTCCTGACACCGCCCGACGTGATCTCGCAGCTCGCGCTGGCGGTGCCGATGTGCCTGCTGTACGAGATCGGCATCCTGGGCTCGCGCTGGTTCTCGCGCGTCAGCCGCCACCCCGAATCCGACGCCGCCGAGCAGGCCAAGGCCGACTGAGCCGGACCGTCGCCGGCCCACGGACCCCGCGCGCCTTCATTGGCCTGCTGGTCTTCGCTACTGCTCGCGCGGCACGGCCGCCTTGCGCTGCGCCGGCACCACCTGCAGCTGCTGGCGGGCATTGCGCCGCACGACCTCGAGCTTGGCCGGCTGGCCCGGCGGCAGGGCCGCCACCGCCGCCAGCAGACCTGCCACGTCGCGCACCGGCTGTTCGGCCACGCTCACGATCACATCGCCCGGCCGCAGCCCGGCCTGCGCCGCCGGACCGCTTTGCAGCACGCCCGTGATCATCACGCCCTCGCGCAGCTCGGTGCCGAAATAGGTCGCCAGCTCGGGGGTGAGCGCCTGCGGCTCGACGCCGATCCAGCCGCGCGTGACCTTGCCGTCGCGCAGGATCGCCTCCATGACCTGACGCGCGATCGAGGTCGGGATCGCGAAGCCGATGCCCATCGAGCCGCCCGAGCGCGAATAGATCGCGGTGTTGATGCCCATCAGCCGCCCCTGCGCATCGACCAGCGCGCCGCCCGAGTTGCCCGGGTTGATCGCCGCGTCGGTCTGGATGAAGTTCTCGAAGGTGTTGATGCCGAGCTGGTTGCGTCCGAGCGCGCTGACGATGCCGCTGGTTACGGTCTGGCCGACGCCGAACGGGTTGCCGATCGCCAGCACCACGTCACCGACGGCGAGCTGCTCCGAGTCGCCCAGCGTGATCGTGGGCAGTCGTTCGAGGTCGATCTTGAGCACCGCGAGGTCGGTCTCGGGGTCGGCACCGATGACCCGCCCCGGTGCCTTGCGGCCGTCGCTGAGCTGGACCTCGATCTCGTCGGCGTCATCGACCACATGGTTGTTGGTCAGCACATAGCCGCTCGGACTCACGATCACGCCCGAGCCCAGGCCGGTCTGCGGCTGCTGCTGGG
>JBDLVJ010000206.1:0-3763 GCA_039804875.1 Pseudomonadota bacterium
CGACAACGGCCGCCACGGCGCCAAGTGGCACGACCCCTTTCCCAAGCCCAGCTACCTGTTTGCGCTGGTGGCTGCCGATCTGGTGGCGCGTGAGCAGCGCATCGTGGCGCGCTCGGGCAAAGAGCATCTGCTGCAGGTGTTTGTGCGCCGTGGCGACCTCGACAAGACCGAGCACGCGATGAACTCGCTGATGGCCAGCGTGGCCTGGGACGAGGCGCGCTTCGGCCTGCCGCTGGACCTCGAACGCTTCATGATCGTCGCCACCAGCGACTTCAACATGGGCGCGATGGAGAACAAGGGCCTCAACATCTTCAACACCAAGTACGTGCTGGCCAATCCGGCCACCGCGACCGACACCGACTACGCCGGCATCGAATCGGTGGTCGGCCACGAGTATTTCCACAACTGGACCGGCAACCGCGTGACCTGCCGCGACTGGTTCCAGCTCAGCCTGAAGGAAGGGCTGACGGTCTTTCGCGACCAGGAATTCAGCATGGACATGGCCGGCAGCGCGTCGGCCCGCGCCGTCAAGCGGATCGAGGACGTGCGCGTGCTGCGCAGCGCCCAGTTCCCCGAGGACGCCGGCCCGATGTCGCACCCGGTGCGCCCCGACCAGTACGCCGAGATCAACAACTTCTACACCGTCACGATCTACGAGAAGGGCGCCGAGGTCGTGCGCATGCAGCAGACCCTGGTCGGGCGCGAGGGCTTCGCGCGCGGCATGAAGCTGTATTTCGAGCGCCATGACGGCCAGGCCGTGACCTGCGACGATTTCGCGCAGGCGATCGCCGACGCCAATCCCGACAGCGAACTCGCGCGCCAGCTGCCCCAGTTCAAGCGCTGGTACTCGCAGGCAGGCACGCCACGCCTGCACGCCAGCGGATCGTACGACGCCGAGGCGCGCCGCTACACCCTGACGCTGGGCCAGAGCTGCCCCGCCACCGCCGGCCAGCCGAACAAGGAAGCCTTCGTGATTCCGGTCGCGCTCGGCCTGCTCGACGCGCAAGGCCGCGAGATCGCGGGCAGCGCGCGCACCGTGGTGCTGAGCGAGACCAGCCAGACCGTGGTTTTCGACGACATCGACGCCGAGCCGGTGCCCTCGATCCTGCGCGGTTTCAGCGCGCCGGTCGTGCTCGAGTTCGACTACAGCGACGCGCAGCTGCTGACGCTGCTGGCCTTCGACACCGACGCCTTCAACCGCTGGGAAGCCGGTCAGCGCCTGGCGCTGCGCCGCGCGCTCGCCGCCGTGCAGTCGCCAGCCGCCGTGCACCAGCCGCTGGACGCGGCCTACCTCGACGCCATGCGCGCGATCCTGCGCGCACCCGGACTCGACGCCGCCTTCAAGGAACTCGTGCTGACGCTGCCGGGCGAGACCTATATCGCCGAGCAGCTCGACGTGGTCGATCCGCAGCGCATCCACGCGGTGCGCGAAGCCATGCGCGAGCAGCTCGCGCACGCGCTGCACGACGACTGGGTCCAGGCCTTCGAGGCCAACCACGACAACGGCGCCTTCCGTCCCGATCCGGTCTCGAGCGGCAGGCGCGCCCTGGCCGGCCTGGCGCTGACCATGCTGTGCCTGGCCGCGCGCGAGAACGGCAACCCGGTCTGGCCGGGCAAGGCGCTGCAGCGCTTCAAGGATGCCTGCAACATGACCGACCGCGTCAGCGCGCTCGGCGCGCTGATCGGCGGCGGCTCGGCGCTGGCTGCGCAGGCGCTCGAACGCTTCCACGCGCTGTTCAAGGGCGAGGAACTGGTGCTCGACAAATGGTTCGCGCTGCAGGCCGGCGCGCCCGACCACGGCGGCAACATCCTGCCCCAGGTCAAGCAGCTGCTGAGCCACCCCGACTTTCACCTGCGCAACCCGAACCGCGCCCGCAGCCTGATCTTCAGCTACTGCAACGCCAACCCGGGCGCCTTTCACCGCGCGGACGCCGCCGGCTACCTGTTCTGGAGCGAGCGCGTGCTCGAGCTCGACGCCTTCAATCCGCAGGTCGCCGCCCGCCTGGCGCGCGCGCTCGACCGCTGGAGCAAGCTGGCCGAACCCTACCGCCAGGCCGCGCGCGAGGCCATCGTCCGCGTCGCCGCCAAGGCCGACCTGAGCAACGATCTGCGCGAAGTCGTCACGCGCGCACTGGCCGACTGAATCATCACTAGGAAACCGCCATGAGCCACCGAATCTCCCTGACCCGCTACCTGATCGAACAGCAACGCGAACACGGCCGCATTCCGCCCGAACTGCGCCTGCTGCTCGAAATCGTCGCGCGCGCCTGCAAGCGCATCTCCATCAGCGTCAACAAGGGCGCACTGGGCGAGGTGCTGGGCAGCGCCGAGAGCGAGAACGTCCAGGGCGAAGTGCAAAAGAAGCTCGACATCATCGCCAACGAGGTGCTGATCGACGCCAACGAATGGGGCGGTCACCTGGCCGCGATGGCTTCCGAGGAAATGGAAGACATCTACGTGGTGCCCAACCGCTATCCGCAAGGCGAATACCTGCTGATGTTCGACCCGCTCGACGGCAGCAGCAACATCGATGTCAACGTCTCGATCGGCACCATCTTCTCGGTGCTCAAGAAGCACAACGACGATCCGAAGACGATCGAGGCGGTGTCCGAGCAGGACTTCCTGCAGGCCGGCAGCCAGCAGGTCGCCGCCGGCTACTGCGTCTATGGTCCGCAGACCACGCTGGTGCTGACCGTGGGCGCCGGCGTCGCCATGTTCACGCTCGACCGCGAACAAGGCTCCTGGGTCATGACTGCCGACCAGATCAGCATACCCGCAGACACCAAGGAATTCGCGATCAACATGAGCAACATGCGCCACTGGGACCAACCGGTCAAGCGCTATGTCGACGAATGCCTGGCCGGCCAGGAAGGTCCGCGCGGCAAGGACTTCAACATGCGCTGGATCGCCTCGATGGTGGCCGATGTGCATCGCATCCTGACCCGTGGCGGCGTCTTCATGTACCCCTGGGACAAGCGCGAGCCGAACAAGCCGGGCAAGCTGCGCCTGATGTACGAAGCCAACCCGATGAGCTGGCTGATCGAGCAGGCCGGCGGCGCCGCGACCAACGGCCGCCAGCGCATCCTCGACCTGGAGCCGACCCAGCTGCACCAGCGCGTCAGCGTGGTACTGGGCTCGAGGAACGAGGTCGAGCGCATCACCGCCTACCACCTGGAAGCCGACGCGGCCCAGTAAGCAGAAACTGCGGCGCCGCCCAGGCGCCGCGCCAAAAAACAGCCCGCAAATCCGCTATAATTCTTGGCTGTGCCAGCGCAATGCTGGCATGCGTGCCGGTGTAGCTCAGTCGGTAGAGCAGCTCATTCGTAATGAGAAGGTCGAGGGTTCGATTCCTTTCTCCGGCACCAATAGAATCAACGACTTAGCCCAGCTTTCAAGCTGGGCTTTTTCGTTTCCGGGTTTGCTTGTAGGCAATCTGTAGGCAACTTGGGCAAATGCCAGCATCAGGAACAGCGCCAGCACCACCCCAAAACCTCCCCACTCGGGCGCTCGACCCTTGCCTAAACCTTGGCAGTCCAGCGGTTTGACCGCATCCACCAATTGAAAAACAGGCCCTTGAAAAGGTCGCCAGTAGCCAGCGTCGGAAACGCCGGAAACACAGGTTTTCACAAGTGGGTGGTGCGGGCCGGTGTCAGGTTTTGACAGGTCGGCAGCGGTGCAACCTGAAGTTTTCTCAGGTAGTCAGCCCCTGAACCCTTAGCTAAACCTTAGCAGTCCACCAGCTTGACCAGGGCGCGGGCTTTGC
>JBDLVJ010000207.1:0-8686 GCA_039804875.1 Pseudomonadota bacterium
CAAGACCACCACGCTGATGATGATCGCGGGCTTCGCCGAGCCGACGCGCGGCGAGATCCGCATCGACGGCCGCGCGGTGACCTGGCTGCCGCCGCAGCAGCGCAATATCGGCATGGTGTTCCAGAACTATGCGCTGTTTCCGCACATGACTGTGGCCGACAACATCGCCTACCCGCTCACGGTGCGCAAGCTGCCGGCGGCGCAGCGCGAAGCCAAGGTCAAGCGCGCGCTCGACATGGTGCAGATGGGCCCGATGGGCGGACGCTACCCCGGACAGCTCTCGGGCGGCCAGCAGCAGCGCGTCGCCCTGGCCCGCGCGCTGGTGTTCGACCCGCAGCTGGTGCTGATGGACGAGCCGCTCGGCGCGCTCGACAAGCAGCTGCGCGAGCACATGCAGATCGAGCTCAAGGCGCTGCACCGCCGCCTGGGCGTGACCTTCGTCTATGTCACGCACGACCAGTCCGAAGCCCTGACCATGTCGGACCGCGTGGCGGTGTTCAATTCCGGCGTGATCCAGCAGATCGACGCGGTCGACCGCCTCTACGAGGCGCCGGTCAACCGCTTCGTCGCGGGCTTCGTCGGCGACAACTCGGTGCTGAACGGCACCGTGAGCGACGCCAGCGGCGAGCATTGCACCGTGCGGCTCGACAACGGCCAGCAGCTCACGGGCCTCAACGTCAACCGCGCGGCGCGCGGCGAGACGGTCCAGTGCAGCGTGCGGCCCGAGCGCATCCATGTGCTCGACGACGACACACCGGCGCCCGCGCGCAACCTGCTGCAGGCCAGCCTGTCCGACGTGATCTATTTCGGCGACCACCTGCGGCTGCGCTGCGAACTGGCGGGCCAGCCCGAGCTGTGCGTCAAGCAGCCGCTGCGCCAGCACGGCGCATACGACGCCGGACGGCAGATGCGCCTGCACATCCCGGCCGAGCACCTGCGCGTCTACCGCTGACGGCGACCTCCCTTTTCGACTCCCACCCACCTCACCTGGAAACTCCGCGTCATGCAACTCAAACCCACCCTGCTGGCCTTGGCCGCCCTGGCCGCCCTGCCCGCCCTGGCCCAGAACCTGACGGTAGTCAACTTCGGCGGCGCCAACGGTGCGGCCCAGAAGAAGGCCTATTTCGAGGCCTACGAGAAATCCGGCGCCGGCAAGATCACACAGGTCGAATACAACGGCGAGCAAGCCAAGATCAAGGCGATGGTCGAGGCCAAGAAGATCAGCTGGGATCTGGTGGAAGTGGAGAGCCCGGACGTCAACCGTGGCTGCGACGAGGGCCTGTTCGAGAAGATCGACTGGACCAAGGTCGGCAACAAGGCCGACTTCCAGCCCGCCGCCGTGCATGAATGCGGCGTCGGGGTGTTCATCTGGTCCACGGTCATGGCCTACAACGGCGACAAGCTCAAGGACGCCCCGACCACCTGGGCCGATTTCTGGGACGCCAGGAAGTACCCAGGCAAGCGTGGCCTGCGCAAGGGCGCGCGCTACAACCTCGAGTTCGCGCTGATGGCCGATGGCGTGAAATCCGCCGATGTCTACAAGGTGCTGGCGACCAAGGAAGGCTCCGACCGCGCCTTCAGGAAGATGACCGAGCTCAAGCCGCTGATCCAGTGGTGGGAAGCCGGCGCCCAGCCGCCACAGTTCCTGGTCGCTGGCGACGTGGCCATGACCACGGCCTTCAGCGGCCGCATCGATGCCGCGCAGCGCGAAGGCAAGAACCTCAAGATCACCTGGACCGGCGGCATCTACGACCTCGACTACTGGGTCATGCCCAAGGGCGGCCCGAACAAGGACGCCGCGCTGAAGTTCATCGCGCTGGCCAGCACGCCCGACGCGCAGGCCGAATACGCCCGCAACATCTCCTACGGCCCGACCAACAACAAGGCGCTGGCCAAGCTCGACGCCAAGACGCTGGCACTGCTGCCCACCTCACCCGCCAACAGCAAGGACGCCCTGCAGTTCAACATCCACTTCTGGGCTGACCAGGGCGAAGCCCTGGAGAAGCGCTTCGCAGCCTGGGCGGCCCAGTGATGCAAGCCGGCGGAACCGACCTGATTCGCCAGCTGCGCCGGGCCGAGCGGCGCAGCAAGGTGCGAGCCTTCGCGCTGACCTTGCCGCTGCTGACTTTCCTGCTGGTGTTCTTCCTGGTTCCGCTGGCCTCCTTGCTGGTGCGCGCAGTCGAGAACCCCGAAGTCGCCGATGCGCTGCCGGCCACCGGCCGCGCCCTGTCCGGCTGGGATCGCCTGACCGCGCCGCCCGACGCGGCCTACGCCGCGCTGCTGCAGGACCTGACGGCGATTGGCGAAACCGATCGCGCCGGCGCGCTGGCGCGCCGTCTCAACAGCGAGATGCCGGGCAGCCGCTCGCTCGTGATGAGCACCTACCGCGCGCTGCCGCTGGGCCAGCCGGCGGGAGCGCGGCAGGCGCGCACGGCGCTGATCGAGCACGACGCGCGCTGGGCCAATCCGGCCTACTGGCATGCGATCGAGAAGAACAGCTCGCGCTGGACGCCCGACTACCTGCTGACCGCGATCGACCTGCGCCGCACCGCCGAGGGCTCGATCGAGCGCGTGCCGGACGAGAACGCCGCCTTCAGCAGCATCCTGCTGCGCACCTTCGGGATCAGCGCGCTGGTCACCGCGATCGCGCTGCTGCTGGGCTACCCGCTCGCGTACTGGCTCAGCACGCTGAACGAACGCCGGGCCAACCTGATGCTGATCCTGGTGCTGCTGCCGTTCTGGACCTCGGTGCTGGTGCGCATCGCGGCCTGGATCGTGCTGCTGCAAAACAACGGCCTGATCAACCGGCTGCTGCAGTTCCTCGGCCTCATCGACACGCCACTGCCACTGCTGTTCAACCGCACCGGCGTCATCATCGCGATGGTGCACATCCTGCTGCCGTTCATGATCCTGCCGCTCTACAGCGTCATGAAGTCGGTGCCACCGAACTACCAGCGCGCGGCGGTCTCGCTCGGCAGCGCGCCGCTGGCCGCCTTCTTTCGCGTCTATCTACCGCAGACCTATCCTGGCGTGGCCGCCGGCGGGCTGCTGGTGTTCATCACCTGCATCGGCTATTACGTGACACCGGCGCTGCTGGGCGGAGCCGGCGACCAGATGCTGAGCTACTACGTGGCACAGTACACCAACGTCGAGGTCAACTGGGGCATGGCCTGCGCGCTCGGGGGCGTGCTGCTGTCGACCACCCTGATCCTCTACACCCTCTACCGCAAGGCGTCCAAGGCCGAGCTCAGCCTGGGTTGAACCGCACATGTCCAAGCCGTCCGCATTCGCCGCCTTCTCGCCGTTCCCGGCCTTCCCCGCCTACTACACGGCGTTCGACAAGCTCGGCTGGCTCGGGCTGCGCCTGGGCGCCCTGCTGGTGCTGGCCTTCCTGCTGCTGCCGATCGTGGCGATCGTGCCGCTGTCGTTCAGCAGCAGCTCCTTCCTGGCCTATCCGATCGAGGGCTGGTCGCTGCAGTGGTACCGCGAGATGTGGCACGCGCCCGAATGGGCCCGCGCCACGCGCAACAGCTTCACGGTCGCCCCGGCAGCCACGCTGATCGCCACCGTGCTCGGCACGCTGGCGGCGGTCGGACTCGCGCGCCAGCGCTTCATCGGCAAGGGCCTGCTGACCGGCCTGCTGATCTCGCCGATGGTGGTGCCGATCGTGGTCGTCGGCGTCAGCACCTACCTCTACTTCGCGCGCCTGGGGCTCAACGACTCCTACCTCGGCCTGATCCTCGTGCATGCCGCGCTCGGCGCGCCCTTCGTCGTCACCACCGTGCTGGCGACACTGCAGAACTTCAACGCCAACCTGGTCAAGGCCAGCCTAAGCCTGGGGGCCAGTCCGCTGACGACCTTCTTCCGGGTCACGCTGCCGGTGATCGCCCCCGGCGTGATCTCGGGCGCGCTGTTCGCCTTCGCCAGCTCGTTCGACGAGGTCGTGGTCACGCTGTTCCTGGCCGGACCCGAGCAGGTCACGCTGCCGCGCCAGATGTTCACCGGCATCCGCGAGAACATCACGCCCACCATAGCCGCCGTAGCCACGCTGTTGATCCTGTTCACGACCCTGCTGATGATGACGCTCGAGTGGCTGCGCGGGCGCCGCAAGTGAAGCCGATGCCAAGGAGCCACCCGATGCCATTCACCCAGGACATCACGCTGCGCGGCCAGCATGTCACGCTGGTTCCGCTGCGCCCCGCGCACCAGGCAAACCTGGTCGATGCCGTGCGCGACGGCGAGCTCTGGCGCCTCTGGTACACGATGATTCCCGCGCCCGAGGCGATGGCGGCCGAGATCGAGCGCCGGCTGGCGCTGCAGCGCGCCGCCAGCATGCTGCCGTTCGCCGTGCTCGACGCCGGCGGACGGGCGGTCGGCATGACGACCCTCATGAACATCGACGCGGCCAACCGCCGGGTCGAGATCGGCTCGACCTGGTACCGCGCCTCGGTCCAGCGCAGCGCGCTCAACACCGAGTGCAAGCGCCTGCTGCTGACTCATGCCTTCGAGACGCTGGACTGCATCGCGGTGGAGTTCCGCACCCATTTCCTCAACCACCAGAGCCGGCGCGGCATCGAGCGCCTTGGCGCCAAGCTCGACGGCATCCTGCGCAGTCACCAACTGACCCGCCACCCGGACGCCCCCGACACGCTGCGCGACACCTGTGTCTACAGCATCGTCGCGGCCGAATGGCCGACGGTGCGGGCCCATCTGGAGCACCAGCTGCGCCGCCCGCGCGCCTGAACCCGGCCACCCGCCCGATGCCCCCCGTTCGCCGACCTCAAGCCTCACACCCGAGACGTTCCATGAACACCACGACCTCCCCCCTGGCGCTGCTGCAGGACCCGAGCCTGCTCAAGACCGATGCCCTCGTCAACGGCCAATGGCTGAGCGGCGCCAGCCGCTTCGACGTCACCGATCCGGCCACCGGACGCAAGCTCGCCGATGTCGCCAACCTCGGGCCAGCCGAGGCGCGGGCCGCGATCGCCGCCGCCAACGCGGCCTGGCCGGCCTGGAAGGCACGCACCGCCAAGGAACGCAGCATCGTGCTGCGCCGCTGGTTCGACCTGCTGATGGCCAACCAGGAAGACCTGGCCCGCCTGATGACCGCCGAACAGGGCAAGCCGCTGGCCGAGTCCCGGGGCGAGGTCGCCTACGGCGCGAGCTTCGTCGAGTGGTTCGCCGAGGAAGCCAAGCGCATCAACGGCGAAGCCCTGCCCCAGTTCGACAACAACCGCCGCCTGCTCGTGCTCAAGCAGCCGATCGGCGTCTGCGCGGCGATCACGCCCTGGAACTTCCCGCTCGCCATGATCACGCGCAAGGTCGCGCCCGCGCTGGCCGCCGGCTGCCCGGTCATCATCAAGCCGGCCGAGCTCACGCCGCTGACCGCGCTGGCCGCCGCCGAGCTGGCGCTGCGCGCCGGCATCCCGGCCGGCGTGCTCAACGTCGTCACGGCCGACGCCGAGCAGTCGATCGCGGTCGGCCAGGAAATCTGCGCCAGCGACGTGGTGCGCCACCTGAGCTTCACCGGCTCGACCGAGGTCGGCCGCATCCTGATGGCGCAATGCGCCCCGACCGTCAAGAAGCTCTCGCTCGAGCTCGGCGGCAACGCGCCGTTCATCGTCTTCGACGACGCCGACATCGACTCCGCCGTCGAGGGCGCCTTCGCCAGCAAGTTCCGCAACGCCGGCCAGACCTGCGTCTGCAGCAACCGGCTCTATGTACAGGCCGGTGTCTACGACGAGTTCATCGCCAAGTTCGCGGCCAAGGTCAAGACCGCCCAGGTCGGCAACGGCTTCGACGACGGCGTCAACCAGGGCCCGATGATCGAGGAGGCCGCTCTCGTCAAGGTCCAGCGCCATGTCGACGACGCGCTGGCCAAGGGTGGCCGGGTCCTGGTCGGCGGCAAGCGCTTGGCCGGCCTGTTCTTCGAGCCCACCGTGGTCGCCGACGCCAGCGCCGACATGCTGTGCGCGCGCGAGGAAACCTTCGGCCCGTTCGCCCCGGTATTCAAGTTCGAGACCGAACAGGAGGCGATCGCCTGCGCCAACGCGACCGAATTCGGCCTGGCCAGCTACTTCTACAGCCGCGATGTCGGCCGCATCTTCCGCGTCGGCGAGGCGCTCGAGTACGGCATGGTCGGCATCAACGTCGGCATACTCGCGACCGAGCATGTCCCCTTCGGCGGCGTCAAGCAGTCGGGCCTCGGCCGCGAGGGCTCGCATTTCGGCATCGACGACTATGTCGAGATCAAGTACCTGTGCCTGGGTGACATCCTGCGCTGAAGCGTCGCGCGCCAGCGCATTCCGGGGCCGCCGCGATCAAGCCGTGTAGCGACGGACCGGACGGCGTCGGTTTCTGCGGTAAGATGACGACCCATGCGGGTGTAGTTCAATGGCAGAACGGCAGCTTCCCAAGCTTCATACGAGGGTTCGATTCCCTTCACCCGCTCCACATCACCGTATCACGGCATCCCACGCCACCCCATAACCCGCTGATTCCCCTAGGGCAGCGGGTTTTTTGTTGTCTCAAGTCATATCATCAAGCCCCACGACATACCAACACTTTGTTGGTATCCCTGTTGGTATCAAGCGGGCAGATACCCTCACCAGCGGACCGGATACCAACACCGATACCAACAAGGCCGGTCCGATGCCCCTGAACGACACCTTCATCAAGAACAGCACCAAGTGGAGCGGCAACCCCAACGGGGACAAGCACAGCGACGGCGGCGGGCTGTATCTGCACGTCACGGCGGGCGGCAGGTACTGGCGGATGAACTACCGGATCAACGGCAAGCAGCGCACGTTGTCGCTTGGCAGCTATCCAGCCGTCACGCTGGCACAGGCCCGCAGCGGGCGGGAGTCGGCCAAGGCATTGCTAGCCAAGGGAGAAGACCCCAGCGCCGCCAAGCAGGAAGCCAAGCACGCCGCCCAACATGCAGCCGCCAACACATACGAAACCGTGGCGCGCGAGTTCCACCAAGTCAAGGCGGAAGGATGGAGCGAAGCCCATGCGGGCAAGTGGCTGCGGATGAACGAGCTGTACCTGTTTCCCGAGCTGGGCAGACTGCCAATCGACACGATCAAGCCGCAGCACCTACTGAAGGCACTGCGCAAGGTCGAGGCAAAGGGAATCCTGAGCACGGCGCAAGACCTTAGCCAGATGGCCGGACAGGTGTTCCGCTACGGCGTACAGACCGGGCGCTGCGAGCGCAACATAGCCGCCGACATGAAGGGCGCGCTCAAGCCGCATGTGGCCAAGCACTTCGCCGCCGTTCTTGAGCCAGTGAAGGCGGGCGAGCTGCTGCGCGCGATTGACGGCTACACCGGCCAGCCCGCGACCGTGGCCGCGCTCAAGCTGGCCGCGCTGATCTTCCAGCGGCCCGGCAACATCCGAGCGATGGAATGGGCATGGGTTGACCTGGATCGGGCGATGGTGACGATTCCGCCGAGGGACATGAAGCGCAAGAAGGCGGACAAGATCAACGGCAAGCCGCACCTGATCCCGCTGGCGACCCAGGCGATCGAGATCCTGCGCGCCCTGCACCCGCTGACATGCAGCAGCCGCTATGTGTTCCCTGGTGCGCGGTCCCTGGCCCGGCCCATGAGCAACAACACCATGAACGCGGCGCTCAAGCGGCTTGACTTCGGCACCGATGACCATGTAAGCCACGGCTTTCGGGCAATGGCACGCACCATGATTGCCGAGCGCCTGAACGGCATCCCTGATGCGCTGGTGGAGGCCCAGCTAGGCCACGGCAAGAGCGGCCCGCTCGGAGCCGCCTACGACCGCGCCGAGTACCTGGAGCAGCGCCGCCTTGTGATGCAGACATGGGCCGACTACCTAGACAAGCTGCGCACCGGGGCGGACGTGATCCAACTGCGGGCCGCCTGACCTACACCAGCGGCAAGCCCATCACCAGCCCGGCCAGTGAGCCGGTTTTTTTGTGGCCGGTCGCTGGAATCTCTCATGCGAGCTTCTATTTATATGTGTTCCATCCGTTCCACTCGTTCCATACAAGGGCTTTCATAGGGGAAGTGGGTGGAAAAACGCGGAACGGGGGAGGAAACGCTAGACGTTCCATTCGTTCCAACATGGCGTGAACAGTCGCGGCGATGGGCTGGCGCTGCTGTTCCTGGCACGGCGGCGCTGATCCTGCGCGACTGGCGACCGGCAAGGCCACCAGGTCAAGGCATGGGCGGCGATCCGCTGGCGGCTGGCAATGCCCTCCCTCCCGCCAGTGGAAGCCCTTGCCCACCGCATCCGGCCCAGCCGTACACGGCAAACCCGTGCGCGGTGCGCGTAGTTCCCGGACTGCGCTTTCGTCGTTCGCCATCTGGTGTGGTGCTCTCCGCATCGATCCGGAGGATTTTCCGGTCGAAGCGGTAATTTCCGCCGCATGGTGCTGTGGAACTTTCCCCCTCAAGAGGTATCGCATAAGATACCGCGATGGAGCTGCGAATCTACACCGAGGCCGCAGGCCGCAGGCCGGATGCCGTTCAACGAGTGGTTGGCCGACCTGAAGGACGTGAAGGCGAGAGCCATCATTCGGTCGCGGCTGCTCAAGGTGCAAATGGGCAACTTCGGTGACTGCAAGCCGCTGCGCGAAGGGGTGCAGGAGCTGCGAATCGACTACGGGCCGGGCTATCGCGCCTACCTGAGCCGGCAGGGGCCGGTGCTGGTC
>JBDLVJ010000208.1:0-3091 GCA_039804875.1 Pseudomonadota bacterium
AACCAGAATACAGCATACTAAATTCGATCATGTCAATGAACAACACCAGTATAATCTTGCTCTATTTCTGGATCTTGCGCAGACAGTCGCGCACCTTGGACGGCGGATCGGCCCGCAGCGCGAGCAGCGTCATGCCCATGATCGCGTTCATCGGCGTGCGGATCTCGTGCGACATGTTGGCCAGGAAGGCGCTCTTGGCCTCGCTGGCGGACTCGGCGGCGAAGCGGCGCACCCGATCGCGCAGGCGCTCGACGCCGAACGCCATGTTGTGCGCCAGCTCCATCAGCAGGCTGACCTCCTCGGGCGCGAAGGCATCGGCCTCGCGGGCGTAGAGCATCATGGCGCCGAAAGTGCCGATTTCCGGCAGGGTCATCGGCAGGGCGATGCTGGACTGGTAGCCGTGCCTGAGCGCCAGCTTGCGCCAGGGCGCCATCCTGGGGTTGCCCAGGTAGTTCTGGTTGACCTGCGGCAGGCCGCTGCGGATGGCCGCGCCGGTCGGACCCTGGCCCCATGGCGAGTGCTCGTCCCAGCTGATCTGGATGTCGGCCAGGTAGCCGTCGTCCGCCCCCCAGGACACCAGCGGCCGGACCGTCTTGTCGGCGTCCTGTTCCGCGCGGCCGATCCAGGCCATGCGGTAGCCGCCGGACTCGACGACGACGCGACAGATGTCGCTCAGTAGTTCGATTTCGGAGTCGGAGCGGGCCAGCGCGAAGTTGCAGTCGCTCAGCAGGCGCAGCGCGCGCTGCACCTTGTGCTCGGTCTGCTCGGCTTCGATGCTGCGCGTGATGTCGCGCGCCACGCCGAACAGGCCGATGATCTCGCCGCGCGGATCGTGGATCGGGTATTTGCGGTTGTCGACCCAGCCGGCCTGGCCGTCCTTGCGCATGATGGGCTGGATCTCGTGCGCGACCGGCAGGCCGGCGAACACCTGCTTCTCCAGGCGGTAGTAGCGGTCGGCCAGCGCCTCCGGAAACACGTCGTAGTCGGTCTGTCCCAGCAGATCGGTCCAGTGCTCGGCCGGACTGCAGATCGTCACCAGGGTCTGGCTGGCCCCGGTGAAGACATGGTTGCGGTCCTTGAAGTAGATGAAGTCGTCGGTGTTCTCCATCATGGCCCGGAAGTTGGCTGTCAGGGAGGCATCGATCAGCGTCCGCGGCAGGCTCTTGGCGTCCTGCAGCAGCAGTTCCAGCATCACCCCGCCGTCGCTTGCCGGCGCTCTGGCGTAGCTCGCCCTGACGCAGCGGACCCGGCCATCCGCCTGCCGCAGGCGCAGGCTGAGGTCGCCGCACGACGGGCTGTCATCGACCGAGAACAGGCGGTCGGCCAGATCGCCGTCGTCCGGGTGGATCAGGTCCCGCAGCGACAGGTTTCCGCTCACGAAGTCAGCCGCCGCGTAGCCCAGCAGGGGCCAGAGGTCCGCGCTGGCCGACAGCACCGACCAGTGCGAGCGTCGCAGCAGATGAATCTTGACTCCGTCCATGGTGTTTCATTATCACCATTTGGAGCTGGTTGATCCAGGTGGTCGAACGGTATCCGCGAGCGGTCAGCTCAGGGACCGGCGCCCGCCCGTGCAGCGCCGATGACCGGCCAGATCCAGCCGGTGTCCGATGCCGACATAGCCCTGTTCGCCCAGCAGCCGCGCGACCGCGTCGGCCTGGTCCCAGCCATGTTCGAGCAGCAGCCAGCCGCCAGGCTGCAGATGCTCCAGTGCCTGGGCCGCGATGTGGCGGATGTCGTCCAGCCCGTCGGCGCCGCTGACCAGCGCCGACAGCGGCTCGTGCGTCAGCGCGGCCAGATGCGGGTCATCGACGCGGATATAGGGCGGGTTGCTGACGATCAGTTCGAAGCGCGCGGGCAGGGCG
This sequence comes from Pseudomonadota bacterium, assembly GCA_039804875.1. Taxonomy (GTDB): domain Bacteria; phylum Pseudomonadota; class Gammaproteobacteria; order Burkholderiales; family Burkholderiaceae_C; genus Malikia. Next base: position 1,863 of record JBDLVJ010000208.1, read on the forward strand.
GGGCCTTCCTGCGTCTGGCTGGCGGCCTCGGCCTGGCGCCGGGTCCAGTCGTCCAGCCAGCTGCCCAGCAGGAAGCGCACCGGCAGGCCCAGCCGACTGGCGTTGGCGCTGGCGACGGCCAGCGCGTCGCCGCTGGCGTCAAGCGCCCAGACCCGGGCATCGGGCCGGCGCTGCTGCAGCGCCAGCGCGATCGCGCCGCTGCCGGTGCCGAGGTCGAGCAGGTCGGGGTTCTTGAGCGGAGCCAGGATATCGAGCGACCAGTCGACCAGGGTCTCGGTGTCGGGGCGGGGGTCGAGCACGCGCGCGTCGACCTGCAGTTCGAGGCCATGGAACTCGCGCTGGCCGACCAGATAGGCCACCGGCTCGCCTGTCAGCCGGCGCCGGCACAGCGCCAGGAACTCCCGCGCGGTGGCGGCGGGCAGCGGGTCGGTGTCATGCGTGATCAGCCAGGCCCGGTCATGCGGCGAGCGGCCGAGCCGGTGCAGCAGCAGCACCTGGGCGTCGAGCCTGTCGAGGCCGGCCTGGCGCGCGCGCCGCAAGGCCTGCTCCACCGTCGCCGGCAGGGCTTGATCCCGGTCGGCGTCGAGCCCGGTCGCGGGCCGTCCGTCCGGCTCGACGGAGCTCATGCCAGCGCCCCGTGCGCGGCCTGGCCGGCGCTCTGTTCGAGGTCGGCCATCAGCTCGGCGCCGCGCGCGAGCTGCAGGGCGTGGATCACCTCGTCGAGCTCGCCTTCCATCACGGCGCCGAGCTTGTACAGCGTCAGGTTGATGCGGTGGTCGGTCAGGCGGCCCTGCGGGAAGTTGTAGGTCCTGATGCGGTCGCTGCGGTCGCCGCTGCCGATCAGGCCCTTGCGCTCGGCGGCCTCCTTGGCGGCGCGCTCGCTGCGCTTCTTTTCCTGGATGCGCGCCTGCAGCACCTGCAGCGCCTTGGCCTTGTTGCTGTGCTGGCTGCGGCCGTCCTGGCATTCGGCCACGATGCCGGTGGGCAGGTGGACGACGCGCACGGCGGAGTCGGTCTTGTTGATGTGCTGGCCGCCGGCGCCGCTGGCGCGGAAGGTGTCGATGCGCAGGTCGGCCGGGTTCAGCGTGACGGCCTCGGCCTCGTCGGGCTCGGGCATCACGGCGACGGTGCAGGCGCTGGTGTGGATGCGGCCCTGCGTCTCGGTGGCTGGCACGCGCTGCACGCGGTGGCTGGCGTGGCTGGCACCTTCACGGCCGGTGGACCTGCGG
>JBDLVJ010000209.1:0-2801 GCA_039804875.1 Pseudomonadota bacterium
CCGCGCCTGAGCAACCTCGACGAGTTCCAGCCGCTGAAGAACATTCCGGGCCTGCGCCTGGTCTGGGCGCGCAGTCCGGCCGAGCTCGCTGGTGCGGACTGGATCGTGCTGCCGGGCTCCAAGCACACCAGCTCCGACCTGGCCTGGCTGCGCGCCCAGGGGCTGGACCGCGCGATCGCCGACCATGCGGCGCAGGGCGGGGCGGTGCTCGGCATCTGCGGCGGCCTGCAGATGCTGGGCGAGGCCCTGATCGACACCCATGGCGTCGATGGCAACGCGCCCGGACTGGGCCTGCTGCCGCTGGTGACCCAGTTCGATCCCGACAAGACCGTCCGGCGCACCCAGGCCTGCTTTGGCGAGCTGCTCGGTGCCTGGTCGGCCCTGTCGGGCGTGGCGGTGCAGGGCTACGAGATCCACCATGGTCAGACCGCGCAGCACCCGGCCATGGCCGCCGCTGGCGATATCGCGCGCGAGGTGCTGCCCGGCCTGGCCTGGCAGAACGGACGCGGCAATGTGCTGGGCTGCTACCTGCACGGCCTGTTCGAGGACCCGGCCGTGCTGCAGGCGCTGTTCGGCGCCTCGGCCCCGACGCTGGACAGCATTTTCGATGGCCTGGCGGATTATCTGGAGCGGCATATCGCTCCCGGCGTGCTCGACGCGCTGATCGCCTGAAGCCGGCTCGCCTGGAGTCAGCCGGGAAAATCGGTCTCCGACCCCAATAAAAAAGGAAAATCCATGACTTTCACCTTGCCCCGGATCGACAGCCTGCACAACGAGGCGCTGGCCCTGACGCTGCAGCGCCTGCTCGACCACAAGACCAAGCCGGTCGGTTCGCTTGGCGCACTGGAAGCGCTGGCGCTGCGCCTGGGCCTGATCCTGGGCAGCGACTCGCCCGAGCTGCGCGCGCCGCAGATGGTGGTGTTCGCGGGCGACCATGGCCTGACCCGGCGCGGCGTTTCGGCCTACCCGAGCGACGTGACCTGGCAGATGGTCGAGAACTTCCTGGCCGGCGGCGCCGCCGTCACCGTGCTGGCGCGCCAGCATGGCATTGCCATGACCGTGGTCGATTGCGGCGTCGCGCACGATTTCGCGCCGCGGCCTGGCCTGCAGATCCGCAAGGTCGGCTACGGCACCGCCGACTGCTCGGCCGAGCCGGCCATGACGCGCGCGCAATGCGAGCAGGCGCTCGCGCACGGCATCGAGCTGGTCAAGGGTCTGCCCGGCAACGTGCTGCTGCTGGGCGAGATGGGCATCGGCAACACCTCGCCGGCCTCGTTGATCCTGGCCCGCCTGGGCGGGCTCGACATCGCCGACTGCACCGGCGCCGGCACCGGCCTGGACCAGCCTGGCATCGCGCGCAAGACCGACGTGCTGCGCGAGGTGCTGCTGCGCCACGCGGACGTGACCGATCCGCTCGAGGTGCTGGCCGCGATGGGCGGCTTCGAGATCGCGACCATGGTCGGCGCCGTGCTGCAGGCCGCCGCCGAGCGGCGCGTGATCCTGGTTGACGGCTTCATCACCTGCGCGGCGGTGCTGGTCGCCTCCCGCCTGGTGCCGGCGGTGTTGCAGCGCTGCGTGTTCGCGCACCGCTCGGGCGAGCGCGGCCACAGCCTGCTGCTGGCCCAGCTCGAGGCTCGGCCGCTGCTCGACCTCGGGCTGCGCCTGGGCGAGGGCTCGGGCGCCGCGCTGGCCTGGCCGCTGCTGCCCTCGGCCTGCGCCATCCTGCGCGAGATGGCCAGCTTCGAGTCGGCCGGGGTCTCGACCCGGGACGGCGCAATCTGACGGGGCCAGGGATGAAGCAGCGCTTGTTGTTGTTCGTGCGCCACTGGCTGCTGGCGCTGCAGTTCTTCACCCGGATTCCGGTCACGGGCCGGTTGGCGGCCTGGGTCGGCTACAGCCCGGCCATGCTGCGCGCCAGCGCGGCCCATATGCCGGCCATCGGCGCCCTGATCGGCGCGCTGGCAGCCGCGCTGCTCGGTCTGCTGCTGTGGGCCTTGCCCGGGGTGCCTGCCGCGCCCTGGGTCGCGGCCTTGGCCAGCACGGTCTGGACGGTCTGGCTGACCGGCGCCTTCCACGAGGACGGCCTGGCCGATCTCGCCGATGGCCTGGGCGGCAGCCATGAGCGCGAGCGCGCGCTCGAGATCATGAAGGACTCGCGCATCGGCTCCTTCGGCGCGGTGGCGTTGGTGCTGGCCTTCGGTCTCAAGGCCGCGCTGCTGGCGACGCTGGCGCAGGTGGATGCCGCGCTGGCCGTCGCGGCGCTGTTCGGCGCCCATGCAACGTCCAGGCTGGCGCCGCTGTTCGTGATCGCGACCCTGCCCCATGTCGGCGACACGCCGCGCTCCAAGTCCAAGCCGCTGGCCGACGCGATCAGTGCTTCTGCCTTGTTCACCGGAACGCTCTGGTGGGGCGTGGCGATGGCGCTGCTGATCGGCTGGAGGACCGATCCGGCCTGGGGCGTCGCCTTGCTGGCAACAGCGCTGGCCGGATGCTGGATGCGAGGTCTGCTCAAGCGCCGGCTGCAGGGTTTCACCGGCGACGGCCTGGGCGCCACCCAGCAGGTCGGCGAGATCGCCTTCTACCTCGGCCTGGCCCTGGCCATCGGCCCCAGGGTGGGCCTGTGAGCGCCTCGCGTCGGCTCTGGCTGGTGCGCCATGCCCGCCCGCTGGTCGAGCCGGGACTGTGCTACGGCAGCAGCGACCTGCCGGCCGACGCGGCCGATACCGAGCGCGCCGCCCGCGAGCTCGCCGCGGTGCTGCCCGCCGGTGCCACCCTGCTGATGTCCGGGCTGCGGCGTGCCC
>JBDLVJ010000210.1:0-2730 GCA_039804875.1 Pseudomonadota bacterium
TCCATCTGGCCTTCCTGGGGCTCTTGCTCAGAAGACTTTGAACACGCTCTCAGGCGATGCGGGCTGCCCAGGCAGCCCGTTTCATTGGGCGGATCAGAAGTCCTAGAAACCGCCCAGGTTCTCGATCGCGTCGACGACCATGCCGGTGCCGATGATCAGCAGCAGGATGTCGTTGTCCACCCGCATGTATTCGTAGCCGACCGGCGGGCGACCGAGCCGGCGCTGCAGCTCGACCGGTAGCGGGTAGCGCACCAGCTCGTGCGGCAGCGCCTGTCCCATGACCCATTGCCTGGCCTGGCCGGGCGGCAGGCAGCCGTTGTTCTTCTTGGCCAGTCCGGGCGGACAGCGGCCGGCCCGCACCCGGGGTTCGAAATAGTCGCGCACCGATTCACGGTGTCGCTCGCCGAATCGTGTGCCGCTGGCGCCGGCAGCGCGCATCCGGCTGTCCGGGCGGGACTGGGCGTCGTCGCGCCGGAGCCTGTCTCCCCGGTCCTGGTTCGCGCCGTGATCGGCCGGTTCATGTTCGCGCATCAATTCGCGCTTGTGCCCCTGGCCACCGGCCCAGTCCGGCTTTTCGGCCCAGCACGACAGGGTGACGGCGCTGGCGCACAGCGCCATGGCGGCGATCTTGGCAAAATTCATGACCTTCCCCTCCCCAAGTATTTATCAGGCAGGACCATTAGGCCGCAATTGCCGTTCCGCTTCAAGGCCGGCGCGGGGTCATGCGCTCAGTCGTGGCCCAGGGCCTGCAGCACGCGCTTGAAGGCCGCGAGGTCGGCCTCGGCGATCTGGCCCAGCTTGTCCTTCATGTAGCGGTCGGCGGAGCCGGCGATGGCGCTCTGGCGCTCGCCTCCCGTCGCGCTGAGCTCGAAGCACCCGTCGTCGCGGGCGCGCGCCAGCCCCTGCTGGCCCAGTCCGGCCAGTCCGTCGGCGACTTCCTCCGCTTCCAGATAGGTGGCGCGCGCGAGTTCGACCGGATCGCAAGCGCCCTCGAGCAGCCGGTTGAGCAGGCGCGACATCGGCATCGTCAGGCCCAGCGCCTGCCGGTGCGATTCGAAGTCCAGCGACAGGCGCTGGCTGGCGTAGACCAGCTGACGCAGCAGCTCGGAGTCCGACAGCTCGCTCGCGGCACGCGCCTGGCTCTGTGGGGCGGCCTCGGCCAGCGCGGGATGCTCCTGGGCCACGCCGTAACGCCCCTGCGTGAACAGCAGCGGCGCGCCCTCGTAGCGCGCATGGCGCTCGACATGGCCGACCAGGATCAGATGGTCGCCGCCCTCGTGCACCTGCTCCAGCCGGCATTCGAGGTGGGCGATCGCGCCCTCGATCAGCGGTGCCCCGTTCAGGCCGCCGTGCCAGCGCGCGCGCTCGAAGCGTTCCGGGTGCGAGGAGCCGAACAGTTGCGAGAGTTCGACCTGATCGTCCGCCAGCACGCTGACCGCGTAATGGCCGGCCCGCAGGAAATCCTGCGCGCTGGAGGATTCGCGCCGGATCGACCACAGCACCAGCGGCGGGGTCAGCGAGACGGCCGCGAAGGAGTTCACCGCCATGCCGACCAGGCGCTCGCCGTTGCGCGCGGTCACCACCGTCACGCCGGTGGGAAACTGGCCCAGGCAGCGCCGCAGCGCGCGTCCGTCGGCCGCCGGGTCGCCGGCCTCGATCAGGGCGCGTGCCGTGGCGTGGTGCACCGCCGCTTCGCTGGACAAATTTGCGCTGGCCTGGCTCATCTGGGGGTCTCTGGCTTGAGGGGTGGAAGGGGAGGGCATCATAGCGGCTAGTGCATGTCCCCGGTCGCGGCGGGTTGTCGGCGCCAGCGGCCGGAGTCAAGAATGATCTGGCATTATTGCCATATTCATACTGATTTTCGCTGCATCGATTTGCTAAAATGGAAAGCATGCGCAGAAAAGCCCTGGTGACGTCACCTGTCATGCCGCCCTGGAGCCGGGGGTCGCGCGGTTGCGACCGGGCGGCGGGCGGCGCTGCCCGGATGTCCGCCGGGGGCGGCGCGCGATGATGTCGGGCCGCAAGACCTGGCTGCGCTTTGCGCTGCCCCTGCTGGCGCTCACGCTGCTATCGTGCTGGTCGGTGCCTTCGGCTACCGCTACCTGAGCCAGCAGGTGCGCGACGAGACCCATCGCACCTTGGCGGTGATCGCCGAGCAGAAGCGCCAGCAGATCGAGGACTCGCTGGCCGAGCGGCGGCTGGACGCGGAGCTGTATTTCTCCGGTCACTCGCAGCTCGAGCTGCTGTTCGAGCAATGGCTGCGCAGCGGGCGCCGCGACGCCGTGCTGCGCGAGCAGATCAAGGGCCGGATGGCCGAGCTGGCCCGGGTGCGCGCCTGGGAAGGGCTGGCGATCCTGGACTCGCGCGGCGGCATCATCCTGTCCGTCGGCGATGTGCGGCTCGGGCAAGCGTCCGAGCGGGTGAGCGACATGGCGCGCCAGCCCCGCATCGAGTTGGTCGACCTGCAGCGCCAGCCTGGCGGCGCCGCCCACTACGGCCTGCTCGCGCCCCTGGGCCGCCAGGGCCAGCCGCCGCTTGGCATCGTCTACGTGAACTGGCGCGCCGATCGCGACCTCTACCCGCTGGTCGAGTCCTGGCCGGTGCCGACTCAGACCGCCGAGACCTACCTGGTGCGGCGCGAAGGCGAGCGGGTCATGTTCCTGACGCCCCTGCGCCATCGGCGCGACGCGGCCCTGGCCTTGAGCCAGCCGCTGAGCACGCCCGATCTGC
>JBDLVJ010000211.1:0-3208 GCA_039804875.1 Pseudomonadota bacterium
CGGGCGCGAGACACCACCCGCGGCCTGCGCTTTGTCAGCAGCTGCGGGAGCTTCCTCCCTATACTGAAAATCCGTGCCCATCGTCACACCGCGCCCCGGTCCCGGGGCCGGTCCTCTTTCAGGAGCCCACCATGTCCATGACCCCCGAACAGATCGCCGCCGCCAACAAGGCCCAGCTGGAGTCCCTGGTCGCGCTGACCAAGCAGGCCTTCAAGGGCATCGAACAACTGGTCGCGCTCAACATGCAGGTGGCCAAGCAGTCCATCGACGAGACCGCCGAGAAGGCCAAGGATGCGATGGGCATGAAGGACGTCAAGGACTTCGCCGACGTGCAGGCCAAGCTGATCCAGCCCGCCTCGGACAAGGCGATGGCCTACGGCCGGCAGGTGGCGGACATCGCCGCCTCCACGCAGGCGGAAGTCACGCGCCTGGCGCAGGAGCAGCTGAAGCAGGCGCAGGCGCAGATGCAGGCCCTGGCCGAAGCGGCGTCGAAGAACATGCCGGCCGGCGCCGAAGGCCTCAGCGACATGGCCAAGAACGCCATGACGCAGGCCAGCCAGGCCTTCGAGAGCGTGCAGCAGGCCGCGCGCCAAGCCACGACCTCGGCCGAGGAAAACCTGAAGAGCCTGGTGGCGACCGCAGAGCGTGCGGCCAAGGCGGCCGCTGCGGAAGTCAAGAAGGGTGGCAACAAGTCCACCTGAGCCTGCTGTGGCTGGGGCCCTCGGGAGAGGGCTGCCGGGCAGGGGAAGGGGAGGGGAGGGTGTCGGCCCGCCGCTGCCTCCCTTGACGGGGAGATCATCGCAAGAGACCTCGCCGAACCGACGAAGCGCATGCTAGGGGCCTGGGTCCAGCCCGGGACCGACCGGCGGGCTAGCGGAGCGCCATACTTAAGTCTTGACCCCGTGTGGGGCACGGCCCTCAGGTCGGGGGCACCAGCTTGTACTTGAGCGCGAGCAAGACCGCCTCGGTGCGGTTGTCGACGTGCAGCTTGCTCAGGATGTTGGTGATGTGGAACTTCACCGTCGGCAGCGCGATGCGCAGGTCGTCGGCGATCTCCTGGTTGCTCAAGCCACGCGCCATCAAGGCCAGCAGCTCCCGCTCGCGCTGGGTCAGGTCGCCGCCGGGGGTGCGCTGCACCGAGGCGGCGATCATCGCGTCGGTGACCTCCGGGCACATCACGCGCCGCCCGGCGTGCACCAGGCGCAGGTTCGAGACCAGCTCCTGCGAGCTGACGTTCTTCATCAGGTAGCCGCTCGCACCGGCTTCGATCGCGCGGTTGACCTCGAGCGGCTCGAGCAGGCTGGTCAGGATCACGAAGCGGGTGGCCGGCATCTGCTTGGCCAGCGCCTTGATCACGCCCACGCCATCGAGCTTGGGCATGATGAGGTCCATGAGCACCACGTCGGGCGCCACGTCCGGGATGAGGCGCACGGCTTCCAGGCCATCGGCCGCCTCGCCGACGCGCACGAAGTCGTCCTCGGCTTCGATCATGGCGGCCAGCCCGACCCGCACCATGGTGTGGTCGTCGACGATGAATACGCGAATCTTGTTGTCGTTGCTCATGGGGGGATCAAGGCATTCCGAGTTGAATGAGGACTTCGGTCCCGAGTCCAGGTCGGCTCTCGATGGTCAATCGAGCGCCGATCTCGGCCGCGCGGCTGCGCATATTGCCCAGGCCGAAATGGCCCGGGCGGTCGACATCAGGCTGGAACCCGATGCCGTTGTCGAGGATGCGCAGCTCGGCAGCGTCCGGGCTGTACACCTTCCACTCGACCGAGGCACGTGTCGCTCCGCTGTGCCGCACCAGGTTCGACAAGGCTTCCTGGGCCATGCGATAGAGGTGCAAGCGCAAGGCCGGCGGAAAGCCGACGTCCCGGGCGAGCGACTTCTCGACGACAAGATCCCCCCTTGTCGTCATCGTGTCGATCGTATTTTGTAACAGATCGGCCAGCGGCACATTCTCCAGCGCATCGGGCCGCAGCTCGAACATCAGGAGCCGCATTTCAGCCAGGGCCGCCCGATTGAGGCGTTCCAGCGACTGAACCTGCGAAATCACCGCCGCGTTGTCCGGCGGCACGGGCCGGCGCAGCATCTGCAGCAGCGAACCCGCCAGGACCTGGGCGGCGAACAAGGTCTGGGACACGGCATCGTGCAGATCGCGCGCGATGCGGTGGCGCTCGTTGAGCACGGCCAGCTCACGGCCCTGGGCCTGCAGCTGGGTGTGCCGCATGGCCAGCGCGGCCTGGCTGCCGACGGCCGCCAGGAGGCGCACCCGTTCGTTGTCGAAGAAGCCGGGCTCGACGTGGTCGATGCGCATCACCCCCAGCACTTCCTCATGGAAACGCAAGGGCACCGCCATCCAGGACCGCGTGGCTCGGTAGAGCGCCGAGCTGCGCGCATCGTCGACCACCAGCGCCCAGAGCCACGAGAAGAAGGACTGGCGCACGTCGTTCTCGATCACCGGGGCGGCGGCCTGCTCGATCTGGTGGTAGCGCTGCAGGTTGGAGCGCGACAGGCGCTGACCGGCCAGCGACACGCCCGGCGGCTCGGCCGGCAGCTCGAAATCCTCGGAGGTGCGGTAGCCCATCAAGACGACGTCGCCATCCGGGTCCAGGCCTTCGCGCGCCCAGATCGAGGCCGAGGTGTAGGCGACCGTCTTCTCCAGGGCGCCCAGGGCGTCGTCGACCAGGTCGTTGAGCTCGGAATGGCTGGCCAGCCCGATCGAGAGGTCCTGCAGGGTGGTGAGCTCGTGGGTGCGGGTCTGCAGCTGGTTGCCGAGCGAGGCGTTGCGCGCGGACAGCGCCTGCATGCGCTGGCGCCACACCTCCACGGTGCGGCGCAGGCTCACGCTCATCACGCGCAGCTCGGCGCTGCTGTCCTCGATGGGAAACTGGCCGTCCAGGGGCGCATGGTCGCTGCGCAGCCCCTGCGCCGCCGCGTCGATCGATTGCAGGGCGCGGACCATGCGCTGCATCCACCAGACCACCACCGCACCGCCCAGCAGCACCGCCACCAGGGCGGTCACGGGCACGGCCAAGGGGCCCAAGCGCGCGAGCATCCATGGCCCCAGCACGTGCCCGAGCGCAGCCAACGCGGCGCCGACCAGGAGCGCCAGCCAGCCGAGCTGGGTGACCAGGGCCTGCCGGTCGAACCAGCGTGGCCAGCGGGGCATGGCCGAGCGGGTCACGGGGCGGGGGTTTCCGGATCG
>JBDLVJ010000212.1:0-4788 GCA_039804875.1 Pseudomonadota bacterium
GACTTCCTCGTCGGCCTCAACCAGCGCCTGCAGAACGACATCCAGTACGGCATCCGCCTGGAGCCGGGCGTGCAGACGCCGCAGGAGACGCTGACCAAGCGCAGCGGCTCGTGCCGCGACACCGGCTGGCTGCTGGTGCAGATGCTGCGCCACCTGGGCCTGGCCGCGCGCTTCGTCTCGGGCTACCTGATCCAGCTCAAGCCCGATGTCAAGGCCATCGACGGCCCGAGCGGCACCGAGGTCGACTTCACCGACCTGCACGCCTGGTGCGAGGTCTTCCTGCCCGGCGCCGGCTGGATCGGACTCGATCCGACCTCGGGCCTGCTGGCTGGCGAGGGCCATATCCCGCTGGCCTGCACGCCACAACCCTCGAGCGCGGCCCCGATCGATGGCGCGCTCGACGAGTGCGAGGTCGAGTTCGAGCACCGGATGCAGATCACGCGCATCTACGAGTCGCCGCGCGTGACCCGGCCCTACACCGACGCCCAGTGGCAAGAGATCCTGACCCTGGGCGAGCAGGTCGACCGGGACCTGGTCGCGGGCGACGTGCGCCTGACCATGGGCGGCGAGCCGACCTATGTCGCCACCCGCGACCGCGACGCGGCCGAGTGGAACACCGACGCGCTCGGCCCCACCAAGCGCAACTACGCGACCGAGCTGCTCGGGCGCCTGCGGGATCAATACGGCAGCGGCGGCTTCGTCCACCTGGGCCAGGGCAAGTGGTACCCGGGCGAGCAGCTGCCGCGCTGGGCGCTGTCGCTCTACTGGCGCGCCGATGGCGAGCCGGTCTGGCACGATCAGACCCGCTTCGCCGACGAGCGCGACCCGGCCCGCTACCAGGCCGAGGACGCGCGACGCTTCACCGAGGCGCTGGCGGGCAAGCTCGGACTGGCGGCCGACTTCATCACCCCGGGTTACGAGGACAGCTGGTACTACCTGTGGCGCGAACGCAAGCTGCCGGTCAACGTCGATCCGTTCGACTCCAGGCTCGACGACGAGCTCGAGCGCGTGCGCCTACGCCGCGTCTTCAGCCAGGGACTCGAGGCGGCGGTCGGCTATGTGCTGCCGCTGCAGGCCCGGCACGAGGTCCAGGCCAGCGGGCCGCGCTGGGGCACCGGACCCTGGTTCTTCCGCGACGAGCGCATGTACCTGATCCCGGGTGACTCGCCGATGGGCTACCGGCTGCCGCTGGACTCGCTGCCCTGGGTGGCCGCGCGCGACTACCCCTATCACATCGAGCAGGACCCGAGCGTGGCGCGCGACCAGCTGCCCGCCGGCGCGGTGTTCCTGCGGCAGTACGCGCCGCACCAGTTCGGCGGCGGCTTCGCCGAGGGCGGCGTGGTCGCGATGCAGAACCGCGAATACGGCTGGCACGAGGCCGACCAGGCCGGCCAGGCCGCCGGGCTTGATGGCAAGGCCGGTTCCGGGCTCGAGGCGGACAGCCACAGCGGCACCGGCGCTGGCACTGGCACTGGCACCGATCAGGCCAGCGGTATGACGCCGGCCGACGCGGCCCGTCAGCCGGCCCGCCACGAGTCGGCGCACTGGCTGACTCGCACCGCGCTGTGCGTCGAGGCACGCGATCCGCAACGCGCCAACGGCCCGAAGGCCGAGGTCCGCCATGGCGGCGCGAGCTGCCACCTCTACGTCTTCATGCCGCCGCTGCAGCGCCTCGAGGACTACCTGAGCCTGCTGGCCGCGCTCGAAGCCACGGCGATCGAGCTCGACGTCCAGATCGTGCTCGAGGGCTACCCGCCGCCGCGCGACCCACGCCTCAAGCTGCTGCAAGTCACCCCCGACCCGGGCGTGATCGAGGTCAACATCCACCCGTCGAGCAGCTGGGCCGAGCTGGTCGAGCGCACCGAGTTCCTCTACGAGGCCGCGCACCAGACCCACCTCTGCGCCGAGAAGTTCATGACCGACGGCCGCCACACCGGCACCGGCGGCGGCAACCACTTCGTGCTCGGCGGCGCCACGCCCTCGGACTCGCCCTTCCTGCGCAAGCCCGAGCTGCTGGCCAGCCTGCTGGCCTACTGGCACAACCACCCCTCCCTGAGCTACCTGTTCAGCGGCATGTTCATCGGCCCGACCAGCCAGGCGCCGCGCGTCGACGAGGCGCGCAACGACCAGCTCTACGAGCTCGAGATCGCGCTCGAGCAGATCGCGCGCAACCGCGAGCTGCACGGCGAATCGATGCCGCCCTGGCTGGTCGACCGCACGCTGCGCAACATCCTGATCGACATCACCGGCAACACGCACCGCAGCGAATTCAGCATCGACAAGCTCTACTCGCCTGATTCATCGACCGGACGGCTCGGCCTGCTCGAGCTGCGCGCCTTCGAGATGCCGCCGCATGCGCGCATGAGCATCGCGCAGCAGCTGCTGCTGCGCGCGCTGGTGGCCCGCTTCTGGCAGCAGCCCCAGGTCGGCAAGCTGGCGCGCTGGGGCACCGAGCTGCACGACCGCTTCCTGCTGCCGACCTTCGTGCAGATGGATTTCGATGACGTGCTCGACGACCTGGCAGCCTTCGGCTACCGTTTCGACAAGGCCTGGTTCGCGCCGCATTTCGAGTTCCGCTTCCCGCTGGTGGGCCAGCTCGCCACGCGCGGCATCGAGCTCACCTTGCGCAACGCGCTCGAGCCCTGGCATGTGATGGGCGAGGAAAACACCTCGGGCGGCACGGCACGCTATGTGGACTCCTCGCTCGAACGGCTCGAGGTCCGCGTCAGCGGCTGGAACGACACGCGCTACCTGCTGACCGTCAACGGCCGGGCGCTGCCGCTGCAGAGCACCGGCACCGTGGGCGACTACGTGGCCGGCGTGCGCTACAAGGCCTGGAACCCGCCGTCCTCGCTGCATCCGACCATCGGCGTGCACGCGCCGCTGGTGTTCGACATCGTCGACAGCTGGATGCAGCGCTCGCTGGGCGGCTGCCAGTACCATGTCACGCACCCGGGCGGGCGCAATTACGACAGCTTCCCCGTCAACTCCTACGAGGCCGAGAGCCGCCGGCTGGCGCGCTTCTTCCAGATGGGACATACCCCGGGATCGCTGCAGGCCGAGCCGGCGCAACCGAGCCGCGAATTCCCCTTCACGCTCGACCTGCGGCACTGAAGGTTGTCAAAAGGGTGGGACTGGGCGACGAAACGGGCATACTTCAGCTGTTTTCGTCGTTTGCGCACCGTCTCACCTTGAATGCCACCCCACTACCCAGTCCGCCCGCCAGCCTGGCCTGCCCCCAGGCCCTGGCGCTTTCGCTTGCCCAATCGGTCGCCCCGGGACATCGCGACGAACTGCGCGGCGGCCTGGCCGGCGCGGACGGACCGGCGGGCCTGGCACCCGAATGGGGCGAGTTCTTCGACCACCTGGGCGCTGAAGGCCTGGCCGACCTGAACCGGCGCGAGCAGGCCGTGGCCCGCCAGCTGCGCGACAACGGCGTGACCTACAACGTCTACGCCGACCAGGACAGCCAGCAGCGGCCCTGGTCGATCGACTTGTTTCCGCTGATCGTCCCGGCCGCCGAATGGGCCCGGATCGAGACCGGCGTGCTGCAGCGAGCCCGGCTGCTCAACGCCATCATGGCCGACCTCTATGGCCCGCAACAGCTGCTGGAGCAGGGCTTTCTGCCGCCCGCGCTGGTGCAGGGACATCCGGGCTACCTGCGCGCCATGCGCGGCCTGCGTCCGGCGGGAGACACCTGGCTGCATGTGGTGGCGGTCGACCTGGCCCATGGTCCCGACGGCCGCTGGCGGGTGGTCTCGCACCGCACCCAGTCGCCGTCCGGGCTGGGCTATCTGCTGGAGAACCGCATCACGATCGGGCGCCAGTTCCCGACCGCCTTCAACGCGATGAAGGTGCAGCGCCTGGGCGCGAGCTACAAGGCGCTGATGCAGGGTCTGCGCGCGCTCAGCCCCAAGGGCGCCGACGCCCGCATCGCGCTGCTGACACCCGGCCCCTACAACGAAACCTACTTCGAGCACGCCTATCTGGCGCGCTACCTGGGCCTGCCGCTGGTCGAGGGCAACGACCTGACGGTGCGCGACCAGCGCGTCTACCTCAAGACCCTGCACGGGCTCGAACCGGTCGACGTGCTGATCAAGCGCCTGGGCGACGAGTGGCTGGACCCGCTGGAGCTGCGCTCGGAGTCGGCGCTCGGCGTGCCGGGCCTGATGCAGGCGGTGCGCGCCGGCCATGTCATGCTGGCCAACGCGCCGGGCTCGGCGCCGCTGGAATCGAGCGCGATGCTGGGCTTCCTGCCCGCGATCAGCCGGCAGCTGCTCGGCGAGGAACTGGGCCTGAGCTCGCTGCCGACCTGGTGGTGCGGCGAGGCCGCCAGCCTGGCCGACGGCATGCACCGGCTCGAACGCAGCGTGGTCAAGCGCACCTACCCGCGAGCCAGCAGCGAGACCGAGATCGGCCCGATGCTCGACCCCAAGGTCATGGCGAAGCTGCGCGAGCGCATCCGCGAGCAACCCGACCAGTACACGCTGCAATCCTATCTGCCGCTGTCCCAGCAGCCGACCTGGCGCGAGGGCGAGATCGTGCCGCGCGCGGTGATGCTGCGCGTGTTCGCGCTCTGCGACGGGCCGCAGTCCTGGCGCGTGCTGCCAGGCGGCCTGGTGCGCATGGCGCCGCCCGGACAGGCGATCGCCTCGATGCAAAGCGGCGGCAGCAGCGCCGATTGCTGGGTCCAGACCGAGGGCGAGATCGACCACACCAGCATGCTGTCGGACGCGCACAACGCGCGCGCCCATGCCCAGCAAAAGCGCATCGTCTCGAGCCGTTCGG
>JBDLVJ010000213.1:0-2799 GCA_039804875.1 Pseudomonadota bacterium
CATGACCTTGTCGACGGTCTTGCCGGCGACGGTGCCGGCGTTGCGGGCCAGGGTCTGGATCACCTCGCGAAAAGTCAGCATGCCGGCCAGCTGGCCGTTTTCCATCACGGCGAGCGAGCCGATGTCGAACTCGGCCATGGTCTCGATGGCGTGCGAGAGTTTCTCGTCGGGGGACACGGTGTAGAGGGTACCGCCCTTGACGCGCAGGATGTCGCTGACTTTCATATTGTTCTGCTCCTTGGGCGCACCAGCGCACCCGACACAAATATAGCCCACAAATCCCGCCCGCGAAGGCCGGCCATGCAGAGGAAATCCGGCTGGCTGGCGCAAAGCTCAGGCGGTCGAGCCCGGCAAGGCATCGGCCAGCGTCAGGCGCGACCAGCCGCTGGCCTGCCAGAGCGCCCGTGTGCCCTCGGCCAGCGGCAGGCAGAGCCCCTGCAGCAGAGGGGCCAGCGGGGTGCTGGCGGCATCGACCAGCAGCACATGGCGCGCCTCGTCCTCGCTCAGTCGACCGATCCAGTCCAGCGCTTCCAGCGCCTCCAGCGGGGGCTCGAGCTGCAGCGGATCGATGCGCAACTGGCGCGCGAGCGATTCGAGGCTGCAGCCGCGCCGGCCATCGGCGCGCGCCCGCTCCAGGCAGGCCAGCAGTTCGAGCGCGAGCTGAAGGTTCCAGCCCGGCGCATCGGAGTGGCGCTCGATGCCGCTGACCAGACTGGGCAGGTAGGCCGTCAGCACGGCCCCGAGCAGCACGATCACCCAGCCGGTATAGAGCCAGATCAGCAGGATCGGCAGGGTCGCGAAGGCGCCGTAGACGACCGAATAGGTCGGCACCTGCACCAGATACCAGCCCAGCACGCGCTTGGCCAGTTCGATCGCGGTCGATGCCAGACAGGCACCGATGAAGGCATGCGACCAGCGCACCGGTGCATTGGGAACGAAGCGGTAGAGCGCCGCCATGCCCGTCAGGCCGAGCAGGAACTCGACCGCGTCGAGCGCGAGCTTGACGCCGCCCGGCACGGCGCTGACCCAGCCACGCGAGGCCGACACCGCGTAGGAGCTCAGGCTCAGGCTGGCCGCCAGCAGCAGCGGGCCCAGCGTCAGCACCGCCCAGTAGACCAGCACGCGCTGGGTCAGCGAGCGTGGCTGGCGCACGCGCCAGATGTCGTTGAGCTTGCGATCGATCGTCAGCACCAGCGTCAGCGCGGTCACGAGCAGGAAGACCGCGCCGGCCCAGCCCATCTTGCCGGCCTGCTGCGAGAACTGCAGCAGATAATTGCTGACCTGGCGCGCGATCGTGTCCGGAATCAGGCTCTGGATCAGCCACTGCTGCAGCTGCGCCTGCAGGCGACCGAAGACGGGGAAGGCACTGAAGATGGCCAGACCGACCGTGAACAGCGGCACCAGCGAGATCGTGGTGGTGAAGGTCAGGCTGCCGGCCGTGATGCCGAGCCGGTCCTCGCGGAAGCGGTCGCGCAGCGTCAGCGCGGTGGTGCGCCAGGGAAAACGGCCCAGCAACTGAAGCAAGCCGGGCAGCCAGGCGTCGATGAAATGCAGGCGGCCATGCTGGCTCGCACGCGATGGAATTCTCATCGCCGTTATCATGCCATCGCTCCAAGACGCCATATGAAAAAGACCCGCCCCGACCCCATGCCAGACGCCCCCCCAGGCACCGTCCTTCCCACCCCGGCCGGGGTGGATGTCGCGCGGCGCGTCGCCGTCGCCTGCACCCTGGCGCTGATCGCGCTCGGCCTGGCCTGGGAGCTCTGGCTGGCGCCGCTGCGCCCGGGCGGCTCGACGCTGGCGCTCAAGGTGCTGCCGCTGTGCCTGCCGCTGGCCGGCCTACTGAAGAACCGCATGTACACCTACCGCGCGCTGAGCCTGCTGGTCTGGCTCTACGTCATGGAAGGCTCGGTGCGCGCCTGGAGCGATCCGGGCATGTCGGCCTGGCTGGCCGGGCTTGAGCTGCTGCTCTGCCTGGGCCTGTTCATTGCCTGCACCGTCCACATCCGGCTGCGGCTGAAGGCGGCGCGCGCCGCGCTGGCCGCGGCGGCCGGGACCGGGACCCCCACTGCCACGAATCCTTCCGAACGGGAGACGACTTGATGCACGACCGCAACGCCCTGCTGTCGGACCTGCGCGCGACCGTCGGCGCCCGGCAGGTGCTGACCCACGAGGACCCTGCCACCGATCTGGCGGCCTACGAACAGGACTGGCGCCGGCGCCACCATGGCCGCGCGCTGGCCGTGGTGCGTCCGGGCAGCACGGCCGAGGTCGCCGCCGTGGTCCGGGCCAGCGCGGCCGCCGGCGTGGCCATCGTGCCGCAGGGCGGCAACACCGGGCTAGTGGTCGGCAGCGTGCCCGACGCCAGCGGCACCCAGGTGCTGCTGAGCCTGCGGCGCATGAACCGGGTACGCGCGCTCGACGCCACCAACCTGACGCTGACGGTGGACGCCGGCTGCATCCTGCAAACCGCGCAGCAGGCCGCCGGAGCCGCCGGTCTGCTGCTGCCGCTGAGCCTGGCGGCCGAGGGCAGCTGCACCATAGGCGGCAACCTGGCCAGCAACGCCGGCGGCACCCAGGTGCTGCGCTACGGCAACGCGCGCGAGCAATGCCTGGGCCTGGAAGTGGTCACGCCGCAGGGCGAGGTCTGGGACGGCCTGATCGGGCTGCGCAAGGACAACACCGGCTATGACCTGCGCGACCTCTACATCGGCAGCGAAGGCACGCTGGGCATCATCACAGGCGCCACGCTCAAGCTGCAGCCGCAGCCGGCCGCCAAGCTGACGGCCTGGGCCGCGC
>JBDLVJ010000214.1:0-6319 GCA_039804875.1 Pseudomonadota bacterium
AGGCGCTGCAGTTCGGGCACGACGTTGCGCGAGGCATAGTCACCCAGCGCGACCGGGTCCCAGGCCGGGTCGTCCGAGGACAGGATCGCGAACAGCAGGAAGTTGCTGCGCGACTTGTCCACCCGTACGCCCTGCTGCGTGACCGCCGCCGGCAGACGCGGCGTCGCGCGCGCCAGCCGGTTCTGCACATCGACCTGGGCCAGCTCCGGATTGGTGCCGGGCTGGAAGCTCAGGGTGATGTTGCCCGAGCCGTCGGCCTGCGCCACCGACTCCATGTAGATCAGGCCGGGCGCGCCGTTCATCTCGCGCTCGATCACGGACAGCACGCTGTCCTCGAGCGTCTGGGCCGAGGCGCCTGGATAGGCGGTCGAGACCACGATCGAGGGCGGCGCCACCGGCGGGTACTGGGCGATTGGCAGCTGGGTGATGGCCATCGAGCCCATCACCATCACGAACAGCGCGATCACCCAGGCAAATATGGGTCGCTCGATAAAGAATTTCGCCATGTTGGTGACTCCTCAGCGTGCCGCGCCAGCGCCGGCCTTGGCGGCCTCGGCCGGGGCCTTTGCTGCATTGCCCGCCGCTCCTGCCTGCGGTGCTGCTGCTGCCTTGCCGTCCTGTTGGCCCTGGGCACCTGCCGTTTCCTGCCACGGCACGGGCTTGACCGACTTGGCGCCGCGCAGCTTCTGGAAGCCGTCGATCATGACCTGCTCGCCAGCCTTGAGCCCGTCGAGCACGATCCAGCGCCCGCCCTGCTGGGCACCGATCTTGACCGGGCGCGGGCCGAAGCTGTCGTCGGCGGCCACCACCATCACGCTATCGCCCTGGGCCGTGCGCGTGACCGCCTGCTGCGGCAGCGTGATCGCGTTGCCGGCCTTGGCCTGCTCCAGCCGCACCCGAACATACAGGCCAGGCAGCAGCTGGCCGCCCGGGTTCGGCACCTCGGCGCGCAGCGTGACCTGGCCGCTGCCGGCGTCCACCGTCAGGTCGGAAAACAGCAGCTTGCCGGCGCGGCCATGCTCGCTGCCATCGGGCAGCAGCAGGCGCACGCTGGCGCCGTCCGCTCCGGCGCGCTTGAGCTGGCCGCTCTCGAGCGCGCGCCGCAGCTGCATCGCCTCGTCGGCCGACTGGGTGAAGTTGACATAGATCGGATCGATCTGCTGCACCACCGCCAGCGGCGTGGCCTCGCCCTGGCCGACCAGGGCGCCCTCGGTCACCAGCGCGCGGCCGATGCGGCCCGCGATCGGGGCCGTGACCTGGGTGTAACCGAGGTTGATGCGGGCGGTCTGCAAGGCCGCCCTGGCCACGGCCACATCGGCCTGGGCCTGCTTCCTGGCCGCTTGCGCGCTGACGAATTCCTGCTGGCTGATGGCCTTGGCCTCGGCCAGCGGCTGGTAGCGCTCGGCCAGCGCGCCGGCCTGCACCAGATTGGCCTCGGCCTTGGCCAGGCTGGCCTGCGCGCTGTCATGGCTGGCCTGATAAGGGCCGGCATCGATCGCGAACAGGGGCTGGCCGGCCTTGACCTCGCTGCCCTCGCGGAACAGCCGCTGCTGCAGGATGCCGGTGGCGCGCGCCCGCACCTGGGCCACTCGCGAGGCCTCGAGCCGGCCCGGCAGCTCCGTGACCAGGCCGACCTCGCCCGGCGTCACGCTCAGCACGCCGACTTCGGGCGGCGGCATGCCGGCGCCAGGCGCGGCCGGCGCGCCGGTCTTGTCGCCACAGGCGGCGAGCAGGGCGGCCAGGCCCAGGGCGCTGAGGGTGGCGCGCCATTGCGCGGGGCGACGGGAGGAGGCAGGGTGGATCACTGGCATGTCGAGGTCCGGAAGGGGCGTGGAAAGGCACACCGGCCTTGCGGCCAGGGCAATGCCGGCCAGTATACATACAATTGTGAATGTATAAGGCCGGATGGCTGCTCCCGAAACCCGTTAGAAAGTGACCTCATCATGGCCCGCCGCACCAAAGCCGAAGCCCTCGCGACCCGTCACCAGCTGCTTGATGCGGCCGAGTGCGTGTTCGCCGAAAAGGGGGTGTCGCGCACGTCGCTCAACGACATCGCGCTGGCCGCCGGTGCCAGTCGCGGCGCGATCTACTGGCATTTCAAGAACAAGGCCGACCTGTTCAACGCCATGATGGAGCGCACCACCTTGCCGATGGAGCAGGCCTTGCAGCAGGTCGGTCACGAGCCGGGCCGTGATGCGCTGGCCGAGCTGCGGCATTCGATCGCCGATGTCATGCACCGCATCGCGCATGACGAGCGCACCCGTCGCGTGTTCGAGGTCGCCACGCTCAAGGTCGAATATGTCGATGAATTGATGGCCGTGCGCGCGCGGCACCGGCGTGTGCAGGCCGACAACGTGAGCCAGATGGAGCGCAGCCTGCAAGCCGCCCTGGCCCAGCGCGCGCTGTCTCCGCCGCTGCCGGTGGCCACGCTCGCGCAGGGACTCTATGCCCTGCTGGTCGGTCTGATCCATACCTGGCTGCTGGCGCCCGAGACCTTCGAGCTCGAGGCAACGGCCGAGGCCTCGGTGCGGGCCTATCTGAGCGGATGGGGGCTGCTGCCGGCGCTGGTGGCCGGCTGACGGGGGTTTCAGCCCGCCTCAGGCCGCCTTCTCGACATGGCCCTGGCGCGTGTAGAGGAAGTCGATCACGGCCTTGCGGCAGCGCTGGTAGTCCGGATCGTCGGCCAGTGCGACCCGGTTGCGCGGGCGCGGCAGCGGGACCGACAGCACCTCGCCGATGGTCGCGGCCGGGCCGTTGGTCATCATCACGATCTTGTCGGAGAGCAGCACCGCCTCGTCGACATCGTGCGTGACCATCACCACGGTGCTGCGGGTGCGCGCGACGATCTCGAGCAGCTCGTCCTGCAGCCGGGCGCGCGTCAGCGCGTCGAGCGCGCCGAAGGGCTCGTCCATCAGCAGCACCTGCGGCTCCATCGCCAGCGCGCGCGCGATGCCGACGCGCTGCTTCATGCCGCCCGAGATCTCGCCCGGGCGCTTGTGCGCCGCGTGGCCCAGGCTCACGAGTTCGAGCGCGGCGGCGGTGCGGCTTTTGAGCTGGTCCTTCTTCTCGGTCTTGCCGAAGACGCGCTCGACGCCGAGGTAGACGTTGTCGAAGCAGCTCAGCCAGGGCAGCAGCGAGTGGTTCTGGAACACCATCGCGCGCTCGGGTCCCGGACCTTTGATCTCCTTGTTGGCGCACAGCAGGCCGCCCTCGGTCGGCGTGGTCAGGCCGGCGATCAGGTTCAGCAGCGTGGACTTGCCGCAGCCCGAGTGCCCGATCAGCGCGACGAACTCGCCCTTGGCGATCTGCAGGTCGATGTCGCGCAGCGCCGGAAACAGGCCCTTGGCGGTCTTGAAGGTCTGCGCCACGCCGCTGATGTCGATGAATTTGGCGTCGTTGTTCATGGTGAAGGCTCCTAGGGTTTCAGGACTTGACGTCCTCGTAGCTGAAGGCGCTGGCGAGCTTGACCAGCGCGGCCTCGAGCAGCAGGCCGACGATGCCGATCACGAAGATCGCGATGATGATGTTCTTGACGTTGAGGTTGTTCCACTCGTCCCAGACCCAGAAGCCGATGCCGACGCCGCCGGTCAGCATCTCGGCCGCGACGATCACGAGCCAGGCCGTGCCGACGGCCAGCCGCACGCCGGTCAGCATGTAGGGCAGCACCGAGGGCAGCAGGATGGTGGTCAGGATCTTCCACTCCGACAGGTTGAGCACGCGCGCCACGTTCAGGTAGTCCTGCGGCACGCGCTGCACGCCGACCGCGGTGTTGATGATCATCGGCCAGATCGAGCAGATGAAGATGGTCCAGATCGCGGCCGGATTGGCGCCCTTGAACACCAGCAGGCCGATCGGCAGCCAGGCCAGCGGCGAGACCGGACGCAGCAGGCTGATCAGCGGGTTGAACATCCGGCCCAGCAGCACCGAGCGTCCGAGCGCGAAGCCGGCCGGGATGCCGACCGCCGCCGCCAGGCCAAAGCCCAGCGCGACCCGTTCGAGCGAGGCCAGCAGGTTCCAGCCCACGCCCTGGTCGTTCGGGCCGTTGCGGTAGAACGGGTCGCTGAACAGCTCGACCGCCTGGCGCCAGGTCTCGAGCGGACCCGGGATGCCGCTGCCGGTGGACTGCGCCACCAGCATCCAGACCAGCACCAGCAGGCCCAGGCCGAACAGCGGCGGCAGCACCGCGAGCGCCAGGCCGCGTCCGTGGCCGCGCCAGTCGCGCCCCGGCTTGGGCTCGGCGCGGGCTGGCGCCGGGGCGGCCGTCACCGCCGAGGCGGCGCCGGGCAGGCTGGAGGGGGAGGCGGTCGAAGCGGCCGAAGCCTCGAGCGGGGAATGAAAGACTGCGCTGACCATGGTGATACTCCTCGGTGCGGGGTGGCTGGCTTCAGGCCTTGATCTTGAAGGAATCGGCGTACTGCTTGGGGTTCTTGCCGTCCCAGACCACGCCGTCGATCAGCTTGCTGCTGCGCAGGTCGCTCTTGGGCAGCGCGGCCTTGGCGGCGGTCGCTGCCTGCTTGTAGAGCTCGACCTGGTTGATCTGCTTGGCCACGGCCAGGTAGTCGGGATGCTCCTTCAGCAGGCCCCAGCGCTTGTGCTGGGTCAGGAACCACATGCCGTCGCTCAGGTAGGGGAAGTTGGCCGCGCCCTCGTTGTAGAACTTCATGTGGTTCGGGTCGTCCCAGGACTTGCCCATGCCGTTCTGGTAGCGGCCCAGGATGCGCTGGTTGATCGCGTCCACGCTGGTGTTGACGTAGCTCTTGTCGGCGATGGTCTCGGCCATGCGGGTCTTGTTCGACAGGCTGGCATCGATCCACTGGCCGGCCTCGATGATGGCGGCGGTCACGGCGCGCGCGGTGTTGGGGTACTTCCTGACGAAGTCGCCGGTCGTGCCCAGCACCTTCTCGGGGTGGTCCTTCCAGATCTCCTGGCTGGTCGCCGCCGTGACGCCGATGCCGTCGATGATGGCGCGGTGGTTCCAGGGCTCGCCGACGCAGAAGCCGTCCATGTTGCTGATCCGCATGTTGGCTACCATCTGCGGCGGCGGCACCGTGATGACCTTGGCGCCCTTGATCGGGTCGATGCCGTGCGCGGCCATCCAGTAATAGAGCCACATCGCGTGGGTGCCGGTCGGGAAGGTCTGGGCGAAGGTGTATTCGCGCGGCTCGGCCGCCATCAGCTTGGCCAGGCCGGCGCCGTTGACCGCGCCCTTGTCGGCCAGCTTCTTGCTCAGCGTGATGGCCTGGCCGTTCTGGTTCAGGTTCATCAGCACCGCCATGTCCTTCTTCGGACCGCCGAGCCCGAGGTGCACGCCGTAGATCAGGCCGTACAGCACATGGGCGAAGTCGAGCTCGCCGTTGACCAGCTTGTCGCGCACGCCGGCCCAGCTCGACTCCTTGGTCGCGATGATCTTGACCCCGTGTTTCTGGTCGAAGCCCAGCACGCTGGCCATCACCACGCTGGCGCAGTCGGTCAGCGGAATGAAGCCGATGCGCACTTCCTTCTTTTCTGGTGCATCGGAGCCGGCGGCGTGCACCAGGGCGCGCAGGGCGGGCGAAATGCCCGCGGCCCCCACGGTGGCGGCTTGCAGCACGGTGCGGCGGCTCAGCGGGTGGTTGGCGAGGTGGATCATGGCAACACTCCTGTAGACAAGAAAAACAAAAAAGACGTCCTCATGCTGCAGGTGGCAAGGCCGTGGCTGCAGATGGGGACGTCTTTGTCCGGATTGGATCTGTTGCACCCGCCCTTGGGTGCCGTCGGTCCGTCGACCTTCCTTGGTCTTGCAATCAATGAAGCAGGATGCGTGCCAGCTTTCAGCCCAGCAGGTCGATCACGTCGAGCATGCGCTGCGCGACCTCGTGCAGCCGGAGTCCCTTGTCCATCGCGGTCTTGCGCAGGCGGGCATAGGCCTCGGGCTCGCTCAGGCCCTGGCGCTGCATCAGCAGGCCCTTGGCCCGCTCGATGGTCTTGCGCTCCTTGAGCTCGGTGCGCGCGCTGTCGAGTTCGGCGCGCAAGGCCTGCTCGTGCTCGAAGCGCGCCAGCGCCACGTCCAGAATGGGGCGGATGCGCGCGGTCTCGAGCCCGGCGACGATGTAGGCCGTGACGCCGGCCGCCACCGCGTCCCGCACATGGGAGGTGTCGCTGTCGTTGGTGAACAGCACGATCGGGCGCGGCGCCTCGCGGGTGGCCATCACCACATGCTCAAGCGCGTCGCGCGCCTCGCTTTCGGCGTCGACGATCACCAGATCGGGGCGCAACTGGGCCAGCCGCTCGGTCAGGAACGGGTCGGCCGGCAGCACCGCGACCAGGTTGTAGCCGTTTT